>DUCC01000037.1 GCA_012959995.1 Acidimicrobiia bacterium | reverse complement strand
GATTCTGGCGCAGACGTTGTCTTCGGTGCCGGTGGTAAAACCGGTAACGGCGCCCTCATTGAGGTAGCCGGCGAAGCAGGTGCGTTCTGCATCGGCGTGGACTCCGACCAGTGGTACACCGTGCCCGAAGCACATCCGTGCTTGGTGACCAGCGCTATGAAGCTGATCACCCCTGGTGTTTCCGACCTGATCCTTTTGGCTGCTGCAGGCAATGCCGCCTCTGGTAACTCATACGGTTCGGTTGGCTTGGCGCCACATCACGATCTTGACTCCAGCGTTTCGCAAGAGATCCAAGACATGATTATTGCGCTTGATGCCGCCCTTATGGACGGTTCACAATCCACCGGATACTCATTCGGCGACGAATAAGCATTAGGTAACAAGAGGGCCGGGGAGCAGACAACCGTCGCTCCCCGGCCCTTTGTTTCCACCTATCCGCCTCTCCTTTCTACTACGCTCAACTTCCTGTGAAAATACTCCGCTCCGCTTTCATACCTCTCCTCGCGGTGGTTCTGGCCCTGCTCGCCGGCGCAGCACTTATCGCTCTCTCTGGGGCCAGCCCCGTTGATGCTTACACCGCTCTTTTAGAAGGCTCCTTTCTAGGCACCGACACCGTCCCTTGGACCGAAGCACTCGGCCGCACGCTTGAAAAAGCCACCCCATTGGTTATGGGTGGCTTGGCCGTTGCCTTTGCTTTTAAAGCTGGCCTATTCAACATCGGCGGTCAGGGACAACTAATTATTGGCGCCCTCATTGCTGGTGCCGTGGGCTACGGATTCCAAGGGCTTCCCTGGATCGTTCACATGCCTCTTGCTTTATTGGCCGGCTCAATTGCTGGCGGCCTTTGGGGCACCATCCCCGGTGTTCTTAAAGCCAGCAGGGGTGCTCATGAGGTCATTACCACCATCATGTTGAACTTCGTGGCCATTAACTTGACCGACTGGTTTACCTCAAAGGTTTGGCGCGAACCTGGTCTTCTTGCTCGAACCCCAAAGATTGAGCCCAGTGCCGAAATCCCTCGCTGGGGCGACTTACCCATTGGTTTTTTTGTGGCTGTCGGCTTTGCCTTCCTCGTTTGGTACCTGTTGCAGCGCACCACCTTCGGTTTTGAAATCCGCACCGTAGGGCTCAACCCCAACGCCGCCGAATACGCCGGTATTTCCGTTAAACGCATCGTGGTGCTGACCATGACCATCAGTGGTTTCTTAGCCGCTATGGGAGGCGCTATTGAAACCTTGGGGGTGGTTGGCCGCTACGAACCAGGCTTCAACGCTGGCTTAGGCTTTAACGGCATTACCATTGCTTTGCTGGCCCGCACCCACCCTCTGGCAGTTATACCGGCAGCCATTTTGATTGGGGCCATGGAAGCTTCAGGAGCCATCATGCAATTCAAGGCCGATGTTTCTCCAGAAATTACCGACATCATCCAGGCCTTAATACTGCTCTTTGTGGCCACCCCGATTCTGGTGCGCTGGTTCTTTAAAGACAGTCCAGAAAACGATCTTTCGGTGGGCAGCAGTTGGGGGTCCGCATGAGCACAATAACAACCATCCTCTACCAACGCCGTTGGTGGATTTTTACCGTAGTAGCCATCATTGGCTTTACTTTGTTCACCGGAGAGTTCAAAGAGGCACAAACCACGGCCATTTTGGCCTCCACGCTTCGCCAATCAACCCCTCTTCTTTTAGGCGCACTTTGCGGCATGTTGGGCGAACGCTCAGGAGTCATAAACATCGGCATCGAAGGCCAAATGCTCATGTCGGCCTTTACCGGTTTCATGGTGGCCGCCGAAACACAAAACCTTTTACTGGGTGTGTTGGCGGGCATCGCTACCGGCATGTTGATGGGGGCTTCGTTGGCTGGCCTTTCGGTAAGCCTGCAAGGTGACCAAATCATTGCCGGCACGGTACTCAACATTGCGGCTTTGGGGGTCACCAGTTTCTTTTTCCAGCAGGGCTACACCTTGCCCGGCAAAACCCCCAAAATTGACCTCTGGTTCTTGGCCGACATTCCGGTTCTGGGTAGAGTCTTTTTCTCCAATCGCCCCCTGACTTACCTTTCGTTGCTGCTGGTACCAACAGTTTGGTACGCCTTATTTCGCACCACTTGGGGGCTACGCACTCGAGCGGTAGGCGAACACCCCAGCGCCGCAGAAACCGTAGGTATTTCCGTAGCCAAAATGCGTTACTTGAACCTTATTCTGGGTGGGGCAATCGCTGGTCTGGCCGGCGCCTACTTAAGCCTTGAAGCAGTGGGCTCTTTCGAACGCAACATGACTAACGGTAAAGGGTTCGTTGCGCTAGCCGTGATGATCTTTGGCCGATGGAACCCCGTAGGAGCATGGGGAGCCGCCTTGCTCTTTGGCTACACCAACGCCATTCAAACCCAATTCCAATTCCGCGGCTGGCTTACCGACCATCCACAGTTCGTGGGCATGATTCCCTTTGTCGTAACCATCATTGTCTTGGCTGGCGTTGTCGGCCGGGCCCGACCACCGGCCGCCATTGGGCAGCCCTACTCACGCGAATGAACGAAAACCAGACAACTCCTGCTCTTGAAGCAATCAGCGTTACTAAGCGCTTCGGTCCCATAGTGGCCAACGAAAACGTAGACTTCCGCGTCGAAAAAGGACAGATTCATGCCTTGCTGGGCGAAAACGGAGCCGGCAAAAGCACCCTAGTGAACATCTTGTTTGGCCTCTACCACGCCGATGAAGGTGAAATCCTTATCGACGGCGAAAAAGTAGCAATGAACAGTCCGCACGATGCTATTGATCGCCACATCGGCATGGTGCACCAACACTTCCAACTTGTACCGGTGCTGTCGGTTACCGAGAACATCGTTTTAGGGCATGAACCCACCAAAAAACGCGGAATATTAGATCTTGAAAAGGCCTACGCCGAAGTTGAAGCGTTAGGTAAACGCTACGGCCTGGAAGTTGACCCTCGGGCAATTGTGGAAGACCTGCCTATTGGTACTCAGCAACGGGTCGAGATTTTGCGCTCTCTTTATCGCAAAGCCGATGTGCTCATTCTTGATGAGCCCACTGCGGTGCTTACCCCACAGGAAACAGACCACCTGCTTGAAGTCTTGCGCGGCCTGGCCGCCGAAGGGGTCGCTATTATTTTCATTACCCACAAACTGCGTGAAGTAATGGCCGTGGCTGACCACGTAACGGTTATGCGTCGCGGCAAGGTTGTAGGCGCTATTGACCCCTCCGAGACTGACCAAGCAGGTCTGGCCGAAATGATGGTGGGGCGTTCCGTGGTGTTGCGTATCGCTAAAGGCGAAGCAAATGTAGGGGCACCGGTGCTCACCGTTGATTCGCTCAAGGCCCTCGATGACCGGTCACAAACCGCAGTAGATGGCCTGTGCTTAACCGTTCATGCGGGAGAGATTTTTGGCATCGCCGGCGTGGAAGGTAACGGTCAACGCGAGTTGGTGGAAGCCATAACCGGGCTACGTCAAACAATCTCTGGCTCCATCATGCTCGAAGACACCGAGTTGGCCGGTTGCAACCCGCGAGAAATAAGCGAACAAGGGGTAGCCCATGTGCCTGAGGATCGTGAAAAACACGGCTTGGTAGGCCCCCATTCGGTGGCCGACAACCTGGTACTTAACCGCTATTTCAAGGCACCATTCGCTCGCCGTGGTGTCCGTCAAATCGGAGCCATCAACGAAGACGCACAAAAACTTGTTGACCAATACGACGTCCGTACTGCTTCTATTAATTCTCCGGTACGCACGCTCTCTGGTGGCAACAAACAAAAAGTTATTGCTGCTCGCGAGTTCTCTCAAAACGCAAAGTTTTTAGTAGCCGCTCAACCCACCCGCGGTATCGACGTGGGAAGCATTGAGTTTGTTCACCAACAACTTGTTGATCAACGCGACGACGGCATCGCCGTTCTTTTAGTGTCTGCTGAACTTGACGAAATAATGAGTTTGTCTGACCGCATCGGGGTCATCTATCAAGGGCGCCTCGTGGCTGTCGGCAACGCCGAAGATTTCACCCGCAACCAGATAGGCCAGCTCATGGCCTCCGGAAGCGCCGACGCTTAGCGTTTAGCAATTAGTTGCCAAAAGCAGCGGCGATAGACACCTCGTAAGGCGCACGCAAAATCCCTACCTCGGTGATGATGCCGTCCACCAGCTCAGCCGGCGTTACGTCAAAAGCAGGGTTGTAAACCTGAGCAGATTCCGGGGTAATAGCGGCTCCACGGTATTGCGCTACTTCGGCGGCTGGGCGCTGTTCAATTTCGATTTCTTGGCCACTGAGTGTGTTGGGGTCAATGGTCGACAACGGTGCCGCCACGTAAAAAGGCACCCCGTGGTGGCGTGCGGCAATGGCCAAGCCATAGGTACCAATTTTGTTGGCGACGTCTCCGTTAGCAGCGATGCGGTCTGCTCCTACAACTGCTGCTCCAACGTCGCTGGCTCGCAGCACCGAAGCCGCAGCCCCGTCCACGATCACCGTGCAGTCAATGCCGTCTCGGCCTAACTCAAAAGCGGTTAATCGACCGCCTTGAAGCACCGGGCGGGTTTCATCTACCCACACGTGCAAATCAGGATTAGATTTTTGTGCGGATCGGATCACCCCTAATGCGGTGCCGTAACCTACGGTGGCCAAAGCACCGGCGTTGCAGTGGGTAATAACGTTGCTGGCCCCAGCCAACAACTCGGCTCCGTTGTCGCCTATGGCTTTACAAGTAGCCAGGTCTTCGGCGTGCAACCGTCGCGCACAGGCCACCACTGCTTCTACCACGGCGGAGCGTTCTCGGGGGGCTTGGTGGGCTTCTCGCAACACCACTTCAAGCGCCCACGCCAAGTTTACTGCCGTGGGCCGGGTGGCGTTGAGCGCCTCCCCTACTTCGGTGAGTTCCGCCAATAAGTCTTCACCCGAAACAGTCGTTGATGTTTCTGCAGCCAGCGCCATACCAAAAGCGGCCGCCACCCCAATAGCGGGCGCTCCACGCACCTCAAGATCAGCGATTGCCCGAGCCACCCGTTGCCAATTTGTGCAGTGAATATGTTCTTCTTTGGCAGGCAACGCCGCTTGATCCAGCAGGATTACTACCCCATCCACATAGTCCACGGTAAACGGGTTCTGAACTGTGTCGGTCATTTGGGTACCCTCAAGGTGTAGAGAAACAAGAATAAATACCGTAACCGACTCTTTACTCTTATCCCCCAACAATTGGTAGCACTTGTGAAGCATATATTTGATCAGAAAACAGCCCTGATTACTGGCAGCAACGGTGCCATTGGTGCCGCTATTGCCGAACGCTTGCACCAAGGTGGTGCTCGGGTAGTGCTGGCTGTCCATAACAAAACCGACCGGGCCGCGGCATTAGCTAAAAAAATTGATGCGCCAATGCTAACCGCTGACCTTTCTTGCCCAGAGGGCATCGATTCCCTCGTTGCTGAAGCAGCAAACGTGGCCGGCCCTTTAACCATCCTGGTCAACAATGCGGCTTTGCAAACCGTTGAACCTTGGGCTGATCTTGATGCCCCACGTTGGGATGCCCTTTTGGCTACCAACCTGCGGGCCGCCCACCTGCTAACCCGGGCCGTCGCTCCGGTGATGACCCAAAACGGTGGCGGGGCCGTGGTGAACATTGCCTCTATAGAGGGCCACCAACCCGCCGAAGGCCATGCCCATTACGCCGCCAGCAAAGCAGGGCTCTTGATGGCCACTCGTTCAGCAGCTCTTGAGTTGGGCCCAAAAAATATTCGTGTGAACTCGGTCTCCCCGGGGCTTATCGATGATGGAACACTGGCGGAGCGCTGGCCTGAGGGGGTGGCTCGCTGGGAGGCCACTGCTCCCCTGCGTCGCCTGGGCACCCCACAAGATGTGGCCGAAGCCGTGGCCTTTTTAGTTTCACCTCAAGCCTCTTGGGTTACGGGAACCGACCTCGTGGTAGATGGCGGCATTCTCGCTCGACCAACTTGGTAAAACTATTTTCGAGTGAGTTGTTTAATTCGTTCGTTGGCTTGAGGCCAGCCAGAAATAAGTTGCTCTTTTTTGCCAAGGGTGAAGCCTTCTTCGGTGTAGGGCGGCGCCATGGTGGTGCCCAACAGCGTCCACTCACCTTGGGTAGCCGATCCTTGCCAGATTCCGGCAGGGACCACCAGTTGAGGATGCTGGCTGGCCACTAGGTCAGCGCCGAGAACTGGTTCTTCCACTATCCCACCCGGAAAAAGCAGTAACATTTGTGCGGGAGCTCCGGCGTAGTAGTGGTAAACCTCGTCGCCGTTCAAACAATGCAATGCAGAAAAGTCGCCTTTGGTCAACAAGTAATAGATGGCGCTTGAACGCTCATCAAGCAGTGTTTGTTTCCAACGGCCGCCTTCTTCAGGCAGGGGAACCAGGCCTAAGGCGTCAGCCACCGCATCGGCCGTAAATCTTTGGCTCACGAAGCCGCCAATCGTTGTGCTCGGTGCTGCACTTCGGCCCGTGCTTTTTCTTCATCAACGGTAAGTATCTGACTGTCGGCCACTACCGGTTGGCCGTCTACCCACACGTCGGTAACCGAGCGGCTTGAACCTGACCAGGCAATATGGGCCATCAATTCTGCTGTTTCGGTTACCGGGACAAACGCTGGGTGTTCCATGTCAAGGCGAATAAAGTCGGCCGTCATGCCGGAAGCCAAACTCCCCACCGAGGTTAGGCCCACCGCTTGAGCGCTTTCTCGGGTGGCCATAGACAAAGTTTCTTGCGGGTTAAGCAGTGTGGCGTCTAAGGCAGACACTCGGGCCAAAAATGGAGCGAACTTTACTTCTTCCCAAAGGTCAAGCGTGTCGTTGGAGGCCGGCCCGTCGGTACCTAAAGCCACCGTTATCCCGGCTTGGCGCATCGCTACTAGCGGGGCAATGCCCGAACCTAACTTCATATTGGAAAGCGGGCAATGGGCAACCGCTACCTGATGGTCAACCAGAATTTTGATGTCTTGGTCATCTACCCAAACGCAATGGGCGGCCAACACCTGGCCATCAAATACTCCATGATCGGCCAGGGTGCGTACCACGCTTTGACCGTAGCGCTGCTCGAGGTCTTCGCTTTCCTGAGTGGTTTCTGCCAAATGGATGTGCAGCACCGTGTCAAGGTGACGAGCCAACTCTGCCAACTCTGCCACTCGCTCTACCCCGAGGTCGTAAGCGGAGTGTGGCCCTACCCCAATGGTGATCCGTCCTTGCGGGTCATGGTATTTCGCATGAAAGTCGGCAATTTCTTGGCCTCTTTGGGTGCCTGAATTATCGGGATGTAAAGCCGACACCACGCCGGGGGTCATGACCAAACGTGCGCCAGAAGCCTGCGCTGCTTCCACCAAGGCTTCTTCGTGTAAATACATTTCGCAACTGGTGGTGACCCCTGCCTTGAGCATCTCTGCCGACCCAAGGGTCATCCCCCACCACACGTCTTCGGGGATCATGCGTCCTTCACGGGGCCACATGGCTTCGGTAAGCCACCGCCACAAAGGCAAGCCGTCGCCCGCTCCTCGTACCAGCGTCATGGGGGTGTGGGCGTGAGCGTTAACCAGGCCGGGCATTAATAACCCGCCAACCTGGTGGGTCTCAACGTCTAAAACCTCGGGAGCGTCTTCCGGCGCACCCACCCACACGATCTTATTTCCCTCTATGTCCAGGCAACCCGGCGAAAAAACTGCCTGCTTTTCATCGCAGGTCACCACAGTGTCGGCCAAATATCTCGTACGTTTCATTGAGGCAAGGCTAGTGGACACAACATTTTCTCCCCACGCCTTCAAGGGATCCCCCCACTTAGGATGCGAAAAGCGACTCTTTCCGGTACCGTTCTCTATCCAATTCAGGTTTTTTGTATAAGCCTGTCTCAGTCACCTATGAGGATCCGGAGGGATTCATGAGCAACAAAATGATGCGTCTGCTCGCTGTGCTGTTGGGCTTTGCCTTACTAGCCACGGCGTGCGGAAGCGACGACACCGAAACCCCGGCCACCACAGCTGCACCAACCACGGTTGCTGCTGATGACGCGCCAGAGACAACTGAAGCCGAAAGCGGGCTTCCTGACCTTGGTGGCCGCACGGTCACCGTGGCTATCGAAAACGCTTATCTTCCCTTCAACTACATTGATGCCACAACTGGCGAAGCCGGTGGTTGGGACTACGACGCAATTGATGAAATTTGCGCTCGTATCAACTGCATCCCCGACTATCAAGAGTTCGCTTGGGACGGCATGATCATTGCTGTTTCCGAAGGCCAGTTCGACTTGGCTGCCGATGGTATTTCGGTTACCGATGAACGTGCACAAGTGGTGGACTACTCCATTAGTTACATCACCACCGATCAAAAGATTTTGGTTGCTAAGGGCAGTACCGAAATCACCTCAAAAGCCGATCTTGCTGCTTCTGACTGCAACGTTGGTTCACAAACCGGTACCACAAACTACGACGTAGCCGTTGAAGTTGTTGGCGAAAACCGTGTAGTGGCTTTTGAGCAGTTCGGTTTTGCTGTACAAGCACTCATCTCTGGCGACGTGTGCGCCGTGATCATGGATGACGTAGCCGGCAACGGTTACCAAGGCGAAAACCCAGACGACGTTGAATTAGTTGACGAAGTTTTGGCTGCCGATCCTTTGGCTTTCATTTTCCCTAAGGGCAGCGACCTTGTTGCCGCCTTTGACGCCGCTTTGGAATCCATGATTGCCGACGGCACCTTGGAAAACTTGGCTGCTAAGTATTTCACCGACTCTTTCTCCTTGACCTACGGCGACATTGAAGATGGCGTTTACGGTGAAGACGAAGAAGCTGCTGGTGATCACTGCATTGGTTTGGTTACCGATGTGGGTCAAGTTGACGACAAGTCGTTCAACCAGTCCGCATGGGAAGGCGCCCAAGCGGGTGCTGAAGCAGCTGGCGCTTCGGTGGATTACATCGAAACTCAAGACGCTAAGGACTACGCCAACAACATTGGCATGTTCGCTGATGCTGGCTGTGAAATTATTGTCACCGTTGGTTTCGGTATGGGTGAAGCAACTGTTGAAGCCGCGGCGAACTACCCCGATGTTTACTTCATTGGTGTTGACCAGTTCCAAGGTGAAGAAACCGCCAACGTAGTTGGTTTGTTGTTCCCCGAAGACAAAGCTGGCTT
>DUCC01000036.1 GCA_012959995.1 Acidimicrobiia bacterium | reverse complement strand
TCTGGGGGACCGAAGGTCGGAGGTTCAAATCCTCTCAGCCCGACCAAATAAAACCCTTGCTTGAGCAGGGGTTTTGTGCTGTCTAGTGGATTACCACAAACAACTGCACTCAACGGTGGTTTCTAAGGCCTTGATGTAGTACCTTCGCGGCGAGTATCTTTGACATTGAGTTTTACCGGCGCGAAAAGCGCCCTAGGGGGGACCGAATGAGTCTTTTTGTGGTGAGAAAGTTTGTTAGTGCCGTAGAGGAAATACGCCATGAGTTTGGACCGCCGCCCGAACGTCCGGTAAAGAAAGCTGCCATGATGGCGGTGGTAAGCAACCCGTACGCTGGCACTTTTGTTGAAGATTTCCAAACAGCCACCGAGGAACTAAAAGCCCTCGGCCACGAAATGGGAACAAATCTCATTGACCTTTTGGGAGGGGACCCCGCCATTATTGACGGTTATGGCAAAGGCGCAATTGTGGGCGGTGCGGGTGAAATCGAACACGGGGCAGTATGGCACATACCCGGAGGGACCGGTATGCGTGCGTCTTTAGGGGCTGGCACTGCCATTGTCCCCTCAACAAAAAAAGTGGCCGGCATGGGTGCCAGAATTGATATTCCACTTACCCATCTCGCTTGGTCTTATGTGGGTAGCCATTACGACGCCATGGAAGTCGGGGTACCCGATGCTCCACGAGAAAACGAGATCGTGTTTGTCTTGGCTATGGCTATAGGCGGCAGGGTCCACGAGCGTTTGGTCAATGGCTTTACTTTGGCTGACCGCGGAACCGAAGGAGTACCCGCATGAGCGTTGAAAAATTTGCTTTTATTGGTTTAGGGCGCATGGGTTATCCGATGGCTGGCCATTTAAGAGCCGCCGGCCATCAGGTCACTGTTTTTGACATTTTTGAAGAAACCGTCGACCGCTGGGTGGCTGAACACGGCGGGCAGGCTGCCTCTTCTCCTCGAGAAGCTGCCGCTGGGGCGTCAATAGTGTTCACCTCGCTTCCCGCCGACGCCCATCTGCGCACTGCTGCTTACGGCGACGACGGGATTTTCGCTGGCTTAGAAACCGGTGCAGTGTGGGTAGATCACACCACGGCTTCGGTAGCTGTATCTCGTGAACTGGCCGAAGCGGCGACCAATCAGGGAGCTGGCTTTTTGGATGCCCCGGTTTCTGGAGGTGTACAAGGTGCGGTAAACGGTGGCTTAACCATCATGGTGGGCGGGGCTGACGAATCGGTAACCCGGGCCCTGCCCTTCATTGAACTTTATGCCAGTTTGGCCACCCATTTAGGCCCTTCCGGGGCGGGGCAACTGACCAAAATGGCTAACCAAATTTGCGTGGTTGGCCTCTGCCAAGCCTTAGCCGAGGGTTTAGATTTTGCAGAGTCTGCTGGCCTTGATGTGGCCCAGGTAATTTCGGTTATGTTGAAGGGTTCTTCAACGTCATGGCAAATGGAAAACCGGGCGGAAACCATGCTGGCCGGAGAGTACGACTTTGGCTTCGCTACCCCGTTAATGCAAAAAGACATTGCCTTGTGCATGGAAGCAGCCCGAGAAATGGCTGTTCCGCTCCCGATCACTTCAATGGTGGGGCAGTTCTTGGCCGATGTTGAGCGTATGGGCGGCCAAGGATGGGATTGGAGCAGTTTAATGGAGCGCCAACGATCACATCGCAGTGGCTAACTAGTCGCTGGCTTTATTACGGGCTTAGGGAATGCGTACTACCGTCGTTGGGGGGCACAGCGGTTCGTCCCGTTGAGACCTTAAAGGGGAACTTATGTAGCACAGCAAATGGCAGGCAGTGGTCTACGCATGATGTCCCGCCTCAGCTGCGGCGATCGCCACATCGAAAGACTGAACGGCGAGGCGTTTAAACTCTTCGTCGGATAAGAACCGGTTGCACCACGCGTATAACGCTCCCCGGAAAAACGTTGCCATCAGCGTCGCCAACTCGGCCACCGTAGCCGGCAGTTCGATGGTCTTTTCCGCCATCTCAATTGAGTGCCAGGCGAGTCCTATAGGGTCTGAAATCCACGCGTTCTTGTCGGCGAGTTCGATGCTCATTGAGAGCGAATGAATGACCAGGTTTTTGTTTGAGAGAAATTCGTCAACCATCGCAAACAGAAAGGCTCGCGGGTGTTCCTCACCGGACAACGTCGGCGCCTGTTGCATGTACTTCTGTGCACCGCTGGCTAGTACCTGATTGCGGATAATCCCCACCATTTCCGCCCGACCACCTGGGAAATGTTTGTACACTGTCATGGGCGAAAAGCCAGACCGTTCTGCCACCGCGGCGACCGTCAACGAGCGGGGTACATCCTCACCGATTAGTTCAATCGCAGCGTTGAGGATGTCTCTGTGGTTCCGATCAAAGTCGCGGGCGCCACGTGTTGCACGCCCGTCGACGTTTTTCTGTTTATCATCTCCTAGTGGTGTCGTCACTGCGGAGCGATCCCCAGTTTGCGTGCCGCGGTGCCTTCGATTCTCGCCCCCTGAACGACCAGGTGCGGGGCTATGTCCCGCCACACCGAGCGGAGCTTGTAATGCGGCACGCGGGGAAACAGATGATGAATCAGATGGTAGTCGTGGCCACGAATCAAAAAGTTGCTGGCGAAGAACGTGAACACCCGGGTGTCGCGATAACGGCCGACCTCGCTGTGGGGATGATGTGGCAACCAAGCGAAGACTAGCGAAAGCCAGACTCGCCCGATCCAGATCGGAACGTAGAACAGTAACCAGGCCTCAACCGCAAACCCGGCCAGCGTTGTCGTCGCCAACAGAACGATGTGGCCCCAGGCGACCAAGGTTGCGCCACGCTTCGCATCACGTGACCGAAACGTGTCCATCGCTTTGAGGCGATCCTGGAGCCCGAAGAGAAGGTGTCTGCCTCCAGGAACTACCGTCAGGACCGGCAACACAAGGTAGAGGAGTGCCGCCGTCGCAGTGCGTGCTGCAACTATGAGGGGCGACCCCTTTGCGTTGAGAAAATCGGGATCAGCGTCCTCGTTCGCATGTGTGTGATGAAGGAGGTGTGTGTGGCGATGCTCGACGAAACTGGCGGAGATCATGAAAGCACAGACCGAGCCCACGGCCCGGTCGATCCACACAAGGTTCTGTCGTCCCGCTGAGATGGTCCGGTGGACGGCCTCGTGTACTGGCATGTAGAACGCTTGCAAGAACACGGCCGCCAGCACTATGCCCGCCAACAGCGGAATCTTGTCCGCTCGGTAGGCCGCTACTACGCTGACCCATCCGACCATCGGCCAGACAGCGTTGAACAGGCTTCGCCAACCAAACGCTGTGGTGTATGGCGTGACAACCGACCGTTCGTAGTGCAGGCGCTCAACCCCGACGAGAGGTTCGCTGGTTAGATCTCTTGGTGTGTTCATTGAACTTCCTTATTATTTTATAGCGAGTCTTCAACATGGTCAACGCTCCGCGAGAGTACCGTATGAAGGCCTTAGAGGCACCGGTGGAGTGCAGTTGTTTGTGCTTTCTAAATTATCACCACAAGCAACTGCATTCCACGGTGGCTTCTAAAGCCTTCCAACGGAAAGGGGTGACGTCCGACAAAGCTTCGCACCCGGTGCATTGCAGCACAAAACCATCGGGGTGTTTCAACAGCCTGACCGGGTTTTCGCCGGTGGAAAGTCGAGTGTCTTTGGTTCGTTTAGCCCGCTCTTTAGTGATCTCGGGCAATTCTTGTACCTTAAAATCAAGGTACGGGGCTTCGTAAGCGCCAATAGAATTAGTGGCCCAAATCTCTTCATGAGACTCGGTGACCTCCGGCCAAGACAAAAAGCTCAACCATGCGTAGCGAGCAATGTCATCCAAACGAGCCGGCAAATCATCCAACGAAGACATCGGACCCACCGTTTTGGGCTCAATAAGTTTTTTCGGCCCGGTGTAATCTAAAAACTTGCCCAACTTGTCGTGTTGGCCCGCACCAAACACATGCGACGATTCGCTGATGTCTTCCATCTCTTCCATGAAGCCGTCACGCTCGTTGGCCGAAGGGTCTTCCAACGTGTCGCTGGCGTACAAAATGACAAAACGAGCGCCACTACCCAACGGCTTGCGACGCAAAATGCGGCCCATGCGTTGAATCATCTGCCGCCGGGTACGGCTCGCGCTAATAACAATGCCCAAGTTGGCGTCCGGCACGTCAATGCCTTCATCAAGCACCCGAGGTGCAGCCACCGCATCCAAGGTGCCCTCTCGAAGCGCCCCCAAAATACGTTCCCGGTCACCTCTACTGGTAGCTCCGGTAATGATGTCGATGCCCAAAAGCGGGTCCAACCGGTTGATGGCGTGGTTGGCGGCTTTAACAGTTTGAGTAAAGAGCAGCGTGCCGGCTGAATCTTGAATAATGGGAGCGAAGTTGCTGAGCACCTCGTATTTGGTGCGGCTGGTCGCCACGATTTCTCGGCGCTTGCTAAACGCCTCTAGGTAAATAGTGGCTGCCTTGCCATGCGGGCCGCCATCGTTTTCTGCCAAGTAACTTACGGCCGCCAAAAAATCGCCAAAAGAATCTTGCGGCATGTTGGGTACGTCCCGCAAGGTTTGGCGGGCATGGACCAGCGAAGCTTCAATAGCGTCGTACTCGGAGCGTTCATCGTCGGCCAACGGCACCGCCGCAAAAGCCACCCGAGGTTGCGCACACACACCGTCGCTTATGGCTTGGCCAAACCCGTAGCGGTAACACACCCCACCAAAAAATGGGATCAAAGTTTTTTCCACCGCTTCGTCGGAACGCTCCAAAGTAGCGGTGAGCCCCAGGCGTTCCTGGTATTCATGAATAAGTGACTTACGCAAGGTTGCGCCACCGAAACCGTGGCATTCATCGGCAATAATCAAGCCCCCTGCATCAGTAGGAGGCAAAGGTTTTTTGGCGCTCGCCGAATGCCGGGTGGTGACCAAAATGTCGCAGTCTTTGACCTGGTCAGTAAAAGTGTCGCCCAAACGACCGATGCGGCATTGGGGCAAAAACTCGTGCAAACGAGCAGTCCACTGGTTCATCAGCACTCGACTCGGCACCACCACCAAAACAAACAAACCGCGACGGTGGGCATCGGCAGCGGCCGCTAAAGCCACATTAGTTTTACCAGACCCGGTGACCGCCTCGACAATGCCACTGCGTCCACAACGCAGCCAACTCACCAAAGCCTCAAGTTGCCAGCGATACAAATAATAGTCGGTGTGGTTCATTGCCGCCGTCGGTTCTAAAGGGAATAAAGACCTCCAGCGACGCTACCGGAGACAATGCCCAAAGACGTGGATGAATAAAAAATACTAAAGGAAATGTCACTCTGAATGCGAGAGGAGAGGCTTTTGGGCGGTCAATAAAGCCAGAACATACGCTGCGGCGACGATAAGCAACAAGGCTCGGTAACCGGTGAGCAAAGCGACGTATTCCAATAAGCCACCAACCACTGCCCCTAACAAGTTGGCGCCAAAGGCCAGGGTTGGTTCTTTTTCGTCACGGAACCGGTCAGCGAAAATAAGGTTGGCTACAAACACTGGTAGAAAAGCCACCCCGCCGCCCGCCAGTAAACGCAGCATTGGGCCTAAAGACAGCAACCAGCCAGCAGGGACCACCCAATTCAAAACCAGCGTCCCCGCCAGCAAGACATAAAGAAGTCGAGGGTTTTTAAATTTCACCCGGCGCGTCACCTCAACGGCAGCCAACACCGAGCCCAACAAACTGACAAACACTAAAGCATTAACAAACCAAGTAGTGCCAAACAACAAAGCGAACTGCACCACATTTTTGGTTTCCAACAACAAAAAAGCCAAACCCATAAAGAACACGTCCGCTTGGCGTCGCATACCACTTAGCGGGCCAGCGACCGCTCGCACCGCCAACGCCGAAAGGCCCAGCATTAAACCAATGGTCAACAAATAAAACCCAGGAATGTGTGCCGTACGTAAATAAGGAAACGGCCGATCATCAGAAACTGGAGCCGGTTGATCCGCCGCCGGCACCCAAGCAGTCTCCGCCGGGCAGGTCAAAGCAGATGGGTCGTCCGCCACGAGCAACACGGAAAGAAAATCCGCTTGTGGGTCAATCACGCAAGGAGGTTGCGCAAACTCGGCGGCCAAAGTGCCGGCGTAACGATCAACCAGCCACCCCTCACGCATGAAGTTGTACATAGTAAAAGTGCCGTCAGCACGTAAATGATCGTGATAAGCAGCCACCGCTTCTTCGGTAAACAAGTAGCTCTCCAAACGCACTGACCCTTGACCCAAAACCACCGTCAATGAATCAGGCAGCGCTAGTAAAATCATGTCCCACTTTCGGTCGGTGCCCTCTAAAAAAGCTCGACCATCATCGATATGGACAAACACCCGAGGGTCGGCATATGGGTTATCCGGGTGGGTGTCTCGGGCAATTTGGTAAATCTCTGGGTCAATCTCTACGGCATCAACCCGGGTAGCGCCGCGAGCCAACGCTTCTGCCACATCGTTGCCAGACCCCGCACCAATAATCAGGACCTCGCCCGGGGTATCGGCCGCCCGCATGTCGTGAGCAAAGGCGTAGCCGGTCATGTCGCCAGCCGGGGCTTGTGCCCAGGTGGCCACATCGTTGATGTGCATGATGATTCCGCCAAACGGGCTGGCTGTCCAAGATAAGGCGTAATACGGGGACCACGCCTTGTCTTCCCCCGTTGACTCGGCACCCAGAATCCCCACCAACAGCAACACCGCAGCGACCCGAAGCGCCGTAGTGCGCCAATCGGAACCATGCAAGAGCGCTAAGAGCAAACCACCGGCAACTAACCCCCATACCACCGGCGGGGCTCCCAAAAATGAGAGCACCGAAAACCCCACCACGCCAGCAATAGAGCCGATGAGATCCCACCGGTAAGCATCCAACGGCGTCAGCAACGAAAAATACCGAGCTAAACCATCAGCTAGGCAAGCCACAATGACCGCCACGGCCATAAAAATAACGGTAAGAATCAACCAACGAGGCGGACCCACCGGTCGTTGATCAGCAAAGAAAATAAGGTTTGACCCTCCAACTTCGATGCTGACATCAGCCAAACGAACAAAGACAACAAAAGCCGCTAAAACCAACGGCGACCACGGAAACAATCGAAAATCAAATCGTCCCGCCCAAAGAAAACCTAAACCAATACCTAAAAAACTCCCCACCAAAACAAAATTAGAAAAATAAGCCAAATAAACAACGTTGGCCCCCAACCAACGAATCAAAGCCAACTCCACAAAAAGTAGCAAAAACGCCGACAAAGCCAAACGGGTTCGCACACTTTGCGAAGACAGAGGTTCGTTCATAAATAAAGAGCGTAGTCAGAAGTGTCACACGCCCGTTGCTGCCTCGCCTAACACCGTTAACCTCGGGAGAGGTAAAACCAGTCTGTTGGCGAAAGGTTCACTGTGAGGATAGCCGTTATAAACGAAGCGGGGGCCGAAGAACGACGCGTGGCCTCCACCCCAGAAGCAGTACAGAACTTGCTGGCCGACGGTCATCAAGTGTTTGTTCAAACCGGAGCCGGACAAAACGCAGGGTTTTACGACGATCAGTACCAAGAAGCCGGCGCCACCGTCACTCCAGATTTGACGAGCACCCTCGGCGACCAAGGCGTGGTGCTTACCGTAGGCGATCTCTCTGGCCAAGAACTCACTGCCCTCACCAGCGACCACTTAGTCATTGGTCTTTTTGACCCGGTATGGGACGCCACCCAAGCCCAAGCAGTAGCCGCCACCGGCGCTGCCGTAATCTCTCTCGACTTGGTACCGCGCAGCACCCGTGCCCAAGCCGTAGACGTTTTGTCTTCTATGGCCACCGTGGTGGGTTTTCAAGCGGTGCTTATGGCAGCCGAACGCCACCCCAAACTTTTTCCGCTGCTCATTACCGCCGCCGGAACCATCCCGCCAGCAAAAATTGTGGTGCTGGGCGCTGGCGTAGCTGGTTTGCAAGCCATAGCCATTGCCCGCCGACTGGGCGCCACCGTAGAGGGCTTCGATATTCGCCCCGAAGCCCGAGAACAAATTAGATCCTTAGGGGCACGCTCCATCAAAATCGAAAGCCCGGAAGGCGAAGAAACCCGAGACCAACAAAACGCCCGCAACCAAGCCGGCCTCACCCCGCACCTTGCCGAAGCCGACATTGTCTTCACGGCGGCCGCCATCCCCGGAGCCCGCAGTCCCATTCTGGTAACCGAAACCATGGTCGACGCAATGAAACCCGGGTCTTTGCTAGTAGACCTCTCCGCCCAACGCGGCGGCAACTGCAGTTACACCCAAGCCGACCAAGAAGTCGAACACCAAGGGGTCACCATTTTAGGCCCCACCAACTTGGCCTCCGGTATGGCACTCTCAGCCTCTCGCATGTTTGCCAACAACATGGTCAACCTGGTGCGCATGCTCAACAACGAAGGGTCGTTGACCATCGACCGAAAAGACGATGTGATCGAACCCATGCTGGTAGCCATCGGTGGAGAAATAGTGCACCAACGAGTACAACAAAACCTTGCCTCAGCAACTAACCCCGAGGTGGCCTCATGACCTTGCTTATTGCTCTCACCCTGTTTGTTCTGGCCGTGTTCTTAGGCATGGAACTTATTTCTAAGGTGCCCGCCACCTTGCATACCCCGCTCATGTCGGGGTCAAACGCTATTTCTGGCATCACCCTTATCGGGGCCCTTGTTTCTGCCGGCACCGACCACTCGGTGCTCACCACCACCTTGGGTTTCGTGGCGGTCACCTTGGCCACCATCAACGTGGTGGGCGGCTTTTTAGTCACCAACCGCATGCTCGCTATGTTTGCCGGGCGAAAGAAGAACCGATCATGAGTCGCCTTGACATCATTGACTTGGGCTACTTGCTGTCCGCAGTGCTGTTCATCGTGGGCCTCAAAGGCTTAGGACGGCCCCGCACCGCCCCCCGAGGCAACCTTTTAGGGGCCGCTGGTATGTTTCTGGCCGTTTTGGTCACCTTACTCAACCAAGACATTTTGACTTACACCATGTTGGCTCTGGCGCTGGCTATCGGAACAGCCATCGGCGCAGTGCTGGCCCTCAAAGTCAAGATGACCTCCATGCCCGAATTGGTGGCCCTGTTCAACGGGTTCGGCGGTGGAGCCTCGGTGATGGTAGCGGCCGCCTCGTTTATCGAAGCCGTAGACCTCAACGCCCACACCACCCAAATATCGGTAGCGGCCGCCGTTACTGCGTTCATAGGTGCCGTAACCTTGACTGGGTCCATGATTGCTTTTGGCAAGTTAAAAGGTTCGCTAGGATGGTCGGGGTTTCCTGGCCTTTCGCTGGTACGAGCCGCTTCGCTGCTGGTAGCCGTACCGCTCGCCGTGTTGCTGGTGATGCAACCCGAAAACCAAGGATGGCTATGGGCGTTGGTAGCCGCCGGTTTCATTTTGGGCGTACTGGGCACTGTGCCCATTGGCGGGGCCGACATGCCAGTGGTCATTGCCCTACTCAACGCTTTGTCGGGGGTAGCCGCCTCCACTACCGGGTTTGTTTTGGACAATCCGCTGCTCATCATCGCCGGTTCTCTGGTGGGAGCCAGCGGCCTGGTGCTCACCCAAGTCATGTGTAAAGCCATGAACCGCTCGCTGCTCGAAGTGCTCTTTACCGCTGCGCCCACCGGGTCGTCTTCGGGCGACGACGACTACGGCGACGGAGTAACGGCAACCTCCGGTGAAGAAGTAGCCATGCTGCTCGAAATCGCCGAACGGGTAGTTATTGTGCCCGGCTACGGTATGGCAGTGGCTCAAGCCCAACACGCCGTGCGGGACCTCATGGTCAGGCTTGAAGCCTCAGGCGTTGAAGTGGTGTTCGGTATTCACCCGGTAGCGGGACGCATGCCCGGCCACATGAACGTGCTCCTCGCCGAAGCAGAAATCGACTACGAACTGCTCTTCGACATGGACCAAATCAACCCCACCTTTGCTCGCACCGACGTAACCATCGTCATCGGCGCCAACGATGTGGTTAACCCGGCAGCACGCACCGACCCCGACTCGCCCATTGCCGGCATGCCCATTTTGGACGTCGACGACTCACGCACCGTGGTGGTAATCAAACGCTCGCTTAGCCCGGGTTTTGCCGGCATCTCAAACCCGCTGTTTGTGGCTGACAATGCGTTGCTTTACTTCGCTGACGCTCGGGAAGCCGTATTAGAAATCGTCACCGCCCTCAACGAAGGCTGACCCAATTGGCTTAAGCGGCCAACTACTGCGTACCCTCGTTAGCAACACGACGAAAGGTGCAGGCAATGACCCACGGCGGCAAGTTGGCAGCGAAGGCTTTAGCCGATGCTGGGGTAGGAGCGATCTTTACCCTCAGCGGCGGGCACATCATGCCCATCTACGACGGCGCCCTCGATGAAGGCATTGAGGTCATAGATGTACGCCATGAACAAGCCGCCGTACACGCCGCCGACGCTTACAGTCGGCTCAACCCGGGCCGCATCGGCTGTGCTGTGCTCACCGCCGGGCCGGGTATTACCGATGGGGTAACCGGCATCGCCAATGCTTGGCGGGCCAACAGCCCCATTTTGGTTATCGGCGGGCAAGGACCATTTAACAATATGCGGCGCGGGTCATTGCAAGAAATGGACCACGTGTCCATGATTCGCCCTATTAGCAAATGGGCCGATGCCTGCTACGAAACCGGGCGTATCCCCGAATACATCGAGATGGCAGTACGGGCCGCCGTTACCGGAGTGCCGGGGCCAGCCTTTTTAGAGATCCCCATGGATGTGCTCATGGGGCCGGCCGACATCGAAACAACGTATTTTCCGCAAATGCGCACCACTCCGCCGCAAGTCGTACCTGACCCGGTTGATGTTGCCGCCGCCGCCCAAGTTCTGGCTCAAGCTCAACGGCCCATGGTGCTGGGTGGCACCGGGGTCAAGTGGAGCCAAGGTAGCGCTGCACTTACCCGTTTTGCCGAAGCCACCAATATTCCGGTGTTTCTTAACGGCATGGGGCGGGGGCAAATGCGCTCTGACCATCGGCAGTTTTTTAACCGGGTGCGCAAAGAAGCCATGAGCCAATGCGACGTGTTTTTGCTGGCCGGGTCACCTCTGGACTTTCGTTTGCGTTATGGCGCTTCAGTACCTGCCGACGCCACCATTATTCAACTCGAAATGGAAGCCGGACTGATTGGCCAAAACCGGTCGGCCCAGGTAGCGGTCGTCGGGAATATCGGGGCTTCGTTCGACCTCTTGCTGGCCGAACTTGAGGCCCAAGGTGCCGCCCCCGATTTCAGCGACTGGTCGGCCACCTTGCGTAGCCGAGAAAACGAAATCGCCGCCACCTTCGAAGCACAACTGACGTCGAATGAAAGCCCGGTCGACCCCCTGCGTTTTGCCGCCGAGATACGTGACTTCATCGACGAAGACACCATTCTTATTGGCGACGGTGGCGACATTGTGGCGCAAGTAGCCAAAGTGGTGCCGGTGCTGCGAGAAAACTGTTGGATGGACCCCGGCCCCTTAGGCACCTTGGGGGTGGGTATGCCGTTTGCTTTGGCCGCTCAACACACTTTTCCTGATCGTCGGGTGCTCATTGTGTACGGCGACGGGGCTTTTGGGTTGAACGGCTTCGAATACGACACGGCGGTGCGGTTTGGCTTACCCATTGTGGGCATTATGGGCAACGATGCCGCCTGGGGCCAGATGTTGCGCCCTCAAGTAGGCCTGTATGGGGCTGACCGCAAGGTAGCGGTCGACCTGGCCGACACCCGCTACGACAAGGTGGTGGAAGCCTTAGGTGGGCACGGCGAATACTGTGAACGCCCCGAAGAAATACGCCCCGCCCTTGAACGAGCCTTCGCCTCGGGCAAACCTGCCTTAGTCAACGTAAAAATCCGAAAAGACGAAGGTTCCCCCAAAGGAAGCACTTACGTTTAAGCCGGCAGTCTTTGCGGTACCCTCAGTGTTCTCTAACGGCGACGTTTTTTATAAGGAACACCCATGAACACATCAACCACCGACCCCTATCAACTGGCCGCTGAAGCAGCAGTCGAACTCGCACTACGAACCGGGGTAGAACGCCACGACGTAGCCATCGTGTTGGGCTCTGGATGGGCCGAAGCGGCCGATGGCCTCGGCGACATTGTGGCCGATGTTGCTTTGGCGGACTTACCAGGTTTCCCTGCCCCCACAGTGTTGGGTCACCGCAACTTGGCTCGCTCGGTGGCGGTAGGAAACAACGCAGTACTGGTGCTCGGCGGTCGAGCCCATTTATACGAAGGCCACCCGGTCACCACGGTGGTTCACGGGGTACGCACGGCCATCGCTGCCGGCTGCCAAACCATTATTTTGACCAACGCCGCCGGCGGGCTAAACCCGGCATGGCCAGTAGGGCAACCGGTGTTGTTATCTGACCAACTAAACCTGACCGGCGATTCGCCCATGGCCGGGCCAGCGCCTTCTGGCGATCTACCGATTCGTTTTGTTGACCTCACCGAGGCTTACTCGCAACGCCTGCGTGACTTGGCTCGCCAAGTAGACGACTCGCTGCCCGAAGGCATTTATGCCGGTTTACTGGGCGGCGCTTTTGAAACCCCGGCCGAAGTACGCATGATTGGCAATTGGGGCGCTGACCTGGTGGGAATGTCGACGGTGCTTGAAACCATCGCCGCTCGCCACTTAGGTGCCGAGGTTCTGGGCATTTCGTTGGTCACCAACGCCGCCGCTGGCACCAGCGACGAACTGGTAGACCACGAAGACGTGCTGCACGCCGCCGCAGAAGCCGGGCCCCGCATTGTGGCTTTGCTCCGCGGGGTTTTGGAACGCCTGTGACCGATGCGGTGCGGGCTTTAGCCCAACAGTGGCTGGCGGCCGACCCCGACCCGCAAACCCAAGAAGAAATTAAGGTGCTCTTTGCGGGCCCAGCAGCGGACCTAGAACAGCGCTTTAACGGGCGTCTGGCTTTTGGCACTGCTGGTTTACGCGGCCCTTTAGCGGCCGGCCCGCAAGGCATGAACCTGGTCCTGGTGCGCATGACCGCAGCGGCTATCGGCCAGCGTTTGTTAGAAGAACACGCCGACCCACTGGTAGTTATCGGCTACGACGCTCGACACAAAAGCGAAGTGTTTGCTGAGGATTCCGCCCGAGTGTTGGCCGCCTTAGGTATCCGTAGTTGTTTGCTGCCCGAAGCGCTCCCCACCCCGGTGCTGGCTTTTTCGGTGCGGCACCTCAAGGCCGACGCCGGCATCATGGTCACGGCCAGCCACAACCCTCGCCAAGACAACGGCTACAAGGTGTATTGGGCCGATGGGGCGCAAATAAACACCCCGATTGATGCTGAAATCTCAGCCCACCTCGATGCTCTGACACCAGACGTCGCCTTAGCCAACGAAGACCATGCGTTGATTTTCCGAGATGCTGGTGCGCTTAGTGCGGCCTACGTGGCTTACGCCGCTGGGGGAGTAGCGCAAAATAGTGCCGCCAACCTTTCGGTGGTTTATACCCCAGTCCATGGGGTAGGCCGAGTAACCCTAGAAGCTGCTTTTGCGTCGGCCGGTTTTGCAGCCCCGATGGTGGTGGCCCAACAAGCCGACCCCGACCCCGACTTTTCTACCGTGGAGTTCCCCAACCCCGAAGTGCCCGGCACCTTAGACCTGGCCTTAGCTTTAGCCCAAGATGAACAGGCCGACTTGTTGTTGGCCAACGACCCCGATGCTGATCGGCTTATTGCTGGAGTGCCGCAAGATTCTGGATGGCGAGTATTTACCGGCAACGAAATAGGGGCATTGCTGGCCGAACACGTGTTAAGCAAAGGCCAAGGAGCAGACCGTTTGGTGGCGACCACCGTGGTGTCGTCTCGTCTGCTGGCCGCTATCGCTGCCCACCATGGAGTGCATTACGCCGAAACTTTGACCGGGTTCAAATGGATCGTGCGCCCCGGGTTAGCCAACCCCGACCTGCGTTTTGTTTTTGGCTACGAAGAAGCCTTAGGTTTCGCCATCGGTGACCAAGTGCGAGACAAAGACGGGATTACTGCCGCTTTGATATTTGCCGAAATGGCCAGCCAGGCAGCTGACCATGGCCGCACCGTGGTCGACTTGCTGCATGCTTTGTGGGAACGCCACGGGGTGCACCGCACCGGCCAAGTAACCCGACGCTTTTCTGGCCACGAAGGTGAGGAAATAATGGCTGGTTTACTGCAAACGGTACGGAGTGGGCCACCAAAAACTTTAGCTAACCGACCGATAACCGAGCTTGTAGATTATGCCACCGGGGTCAATGGTTTGGCCCCCACCAACGCTTTGGCTTTGACCATGGAGGGGGCCCGTTTGGTTATACGCCCCAGTGGTACCGAACCGTTGTTGAAAATCTATGGCGAGGTGATTGAACCCGTCGCCGCTGGTAAGGCTAAATCAGCCGAAGCAAGCGCCGACCAAGCCTTGTCGGCTCTTTTGTCGGCGGCCAGTGGCTTATTAAGTGGTGAATCTCCGGATGAAAGGCCAGACTGTTAACCATGGCGTGTACAACCGATAAACCTCTGTCTTTGGCGACCTCGGTTGACCAGGTGGCTCTAGAAGCCCGAGCAAAGTCTCTCACCACCCGGTCAATTAAAACGACCAGCAAACGAGCGGCCCTGCACCTGAGTATTCGCTGTATGGACTTAACCACCTTAGAAGGGGCCGATACCCCGGGCAAGGTGGCTTCCTTGTGTCAAAAAGCCATTCGACCCGACCCAACAAACTTGGCTGTGCCGCCGGTAGCGGCGGTTTGTGTGTACCCCGAAATGGTGGATTACGCCGTAGCGGCTACCGCAGGTACCGGAGTCAAGGTAGCCAGCGTGGCTGGGGCGTTCCCCAGCGGGCTCTCTCGGCTAAGCGTTCGCCTTGATGATATTTCTGATGCCGTGGCTCGCGGTGCCCACGAAATCGACATCGTATTAAACCGGTCAGCGTTCCTTACTGGTGACTACAACTTAGTTATGGACGAAGTAGCGGCCGCTAAAGAAGCCTGCGGTGACGCTCACCTAAAGGTGATTTTAGAAACCGGAGAACTCGGCGGTTACGACCAGATTCGCCGCGCTTCTATGTTGTCAATGGCCGCCGGTGCCGACTTTATTAAAACCTCCACCGGTAAAATCCCCAAAGCTTCTACCTTGCCGGTGGTGCTGTGCATGGCCGAAGCGATTCGTGACCACGCCGAAGCAACCGGCGAAATCATTGGGCTCAAAGCAGCGGGTGGTATTCGTACGGCCAAACAGGCTTGGCATTATCTGGTGGTTATTGGTGAAACTTTAGGAACCGATTGGCTCACCCCTGACCTTTTTCGTTTAGGAGCTTCCAGCCTGCTTAATGATGTGCTGCAGCAACTGGGCAAACTTGATACCGGCCGATACTCCGGCCCCGACTACGTGACGGTGGATTAATCATGACCACAGAAAAATTTGACTTAGATTACGCTCCGGCTCTTGAATCAACGGCGGTAGTCAACATTGCCAAACAATACGGTTTGTTCGTTAACGGTGAGTTCGTTAAAGCTCGGGGCGGCAAAACCTTCGCCACCATCAACCCAGCGACCGAAGCCCACTTGGCTGACGTTGCCGAGGCCTCAAAAGCAGATGTAAACAAAGCGGTCAAAGCAGCACGCCACGCTTACGAAACCACTTGGCGAGACATGCCGGGCCGCCAACGAGCCCGCTACCTGTACCGCATCGCCCGCCAACTACAAGAACGAGCCCGAGAATTTGCGGTGCTCGAAACCCTTGACGGCGGGAAACCCATCACCGAAAGCCGTGATTTCGACTTGCCCCAAGCGGCGGCGCATTTCTTTTATCATGCCGGTTGGGCCGACAAATTGGACTACGCTTTTCCCGGGCGAAAGGTCACCTCGCACGGGGTGGTGGGTCAAATAACCCCCTGGAACTTCCCCATGATGATGGCCGCCTGGAAGTTGGCTCCCGCTTTAGCCACCGGTAACACCGTGGTATTCAAACCCGCCGAAACTACCCCACTCACCGCTTTGCTGTTGGCTGAGGTGCTCCAAGACGTTGACTTGCCTCCCGGGGTAGTAAACATCGTGACCGGCGCCGGCGCCACCGGCCAAGCCTTGGTAGACCACCCAGATGTAGACAAACTGGCTTTTACGGGGTCCACCGGGGTAGGCAAAATGATTCAACGAGCCGCCGCCGCTCGCCGCTTGCCGCTTACTTTGGAACTGGGTGGGAAAGCAGCCCACATTGTCTTCGACGATGCCGCCATCGACCAAGCGGTAGAAGGTGTCGTAAAAGGCATCTTCTTTAACCAAGGTCACGTGTGCTGTGCCGGGTCACGGTTGCTGGTCCAAGAGTCCATCGCCGACATGTTTATTGAAAAACTTAAACGTCGCGTTGACTTGCTGCGGGTCGGTAATCCGCTGGACAAAAATACTGATGTGGGGGCCATTAACTCGGCGGCCCAACTGGGGCGCATCGCCGACCTCGTAAAGGTTGGGGTGAGCGAAGGTGCAGAAATGTACCAACCTGAATGTACTTTGAACAAAAAAGGCTTCTGGTTCGCCCCAACAATTTTCACTGGGGTGCAACAAAGTCACCGTATTGCTCAAGAAGAGATTTTTGGCCCGGTGCTGTCGGTGCAAACCTTCCGCACCGCTGACGAAGCGCTACAAAAAGCCAACAACACCCCGTTTGGTTTGTCGGCCGGCGTTTGGACCGAAAAAGGTTCCAAAATTCTTTGGATGGCCGACCGCCTCAATGCCGGGGTGGTGTGGGCCAACACCTACAACCAGTTTGATCCCGCCAGCCCCTTTGGCGGTTACAAAGAAAGCGGCTTCGGTCGAGAAGGTGGCATGCAGGGGCTTTCAGCCTATGTACGCACCGATACCGGAGGTCGGTCATGAACGAGCATCTTCCGGTAGACAAAACATTCAAACTCTTTATTGGTGGGGCATTTCCTCGCTCGGAGTCCGGCCGCACCTTTGCCGTGCGTGACGCCAAGGGCGCCCTGTTGGCCAACGCTTCGCAGGCTTCGCGTAAAGATCTGCGTGAAGCAGTACGGGCCGCCCGAGGAGCTCAAGAATCGTGGGCAGGTCGCACCGCCTACAACCGTGGGCAGATTCTTTACCGGGCCGCCGAAATGATGGAAGCCCGGCGCCCCGAGTTTGTGTCGGTGTTGCGCCAAATAGGGGTGACCCCAAAAGCGGCCAGCAAACAAGTAGACCAAGCCATTGACCGCTGGGTTTGGTATGCCGGGTGGGCCGACAAAACCCACCACGTGTTGGGCACCGTGAACCCGGTTTCTGGCCCGTATTTCAACTTCACTTTCCCAGAACCCACCGGGGTAGTGGGGGTTATGGCTCCCGATCAGCCTGCTTTGCTGGGTTTGGTTTCTCGTTTGGCTCCCATCATTGTGAGCGGCAACACCGCCGTCGCAGTTATTGAAGGCCCGGCCTCTTTGGTGGCTATCACCTTGGCTGAAGTGCTGGCCACTTCTGACTTGCCGGGGGGAGTGGTCAACTTGTTGACCGGTCAAAAAAATGAACTGTTGCCGTGGATGATGGGCCACCTCGACATCAACGCCGTGGATCTCACCGGGGCCCCCGAAGACCTCGACCCTGAGGTTTTGGAAGCAGCAGCAGTCAACGTGAAACGCACCGTGTGGGGCGACCCGGTAGCGGAAAGCCCTTACGCCATTGCCGATTTCTTAGAGATGAAAACGGTCTGGCACCCTATAGGCAAGTAGTTAGCCTTCTTTGGCGATGCGGTCCACAATGAGGGGACGAACCGCTGGAGCATTTTCGCTGATACTGAGGGCTCCCTCCAAAGCAGCGAGTGCCGGGTCAAAACGGTCAGCATCGTCGCTGTGAAGTTCTAACAAGGGTTGGCCGGCTTCTACTTTGTCGCCAGGCTTAGCTAAACACATGACGCCAGCGGTGGGGCTAACGGGGTCTTCTTTGCGGGCCCGGCCGGCCCCCAGACGCCACGCCGCTACCCCAACGCTGCGGCAATCTAAACGGCTCAAATAACCCGATTCTTGGGCGACTACTTGCTGCTGATGCTCAGCGACCGGCAAACCAGCGCTCAAGTCGCCTCCTTGGGCAGAAACCATTTGCTCAAACACTTCTAATGCCGCACCGGAGGCCAACACCTCGGCTGGGTCAATGTCAATGTCTACTAAGGCCAGCATTTCTCGGGCTAAAGCAACGGTGATTTCGATAACGTCGGATGGGCCGCCACCGGCCAGTATCTCCAAGGATTCGGTGACTTCTAGTGCATTGCCGGCCGCTCGCCCCAATACGGTTTCCATATCGGTGAGCAAAGCCACGGTACGCACCCCGTGATCTTCGCCGAGGGCCACCATGGCTTCAGCCACTTGGCGGCCTCGTTCAACCTCGGGCAGAAAAGCCCCGGCACCCACCTTGACGTCCAGTACCAGAGCGCCGGTACCTTCAGCAATTTTTTTCGACATGATAGAACTGGCGATGAGCGGAATAGAACTCACCGTGCCGGTGACGTCACGCAAAGCGTAAAGACGCCGATCAACGGGGTTGAGGTCGCTGGTGGCTCCGGCAATGATGCCGCCGACTTCACGCAGTTGGGTGACCATTTCTTCAAGAGAAAGCGAAGCCCGCCAACCGCTAATGGCTTCCATTTTGTCGAGCGTGCCCCCAGTGTGTCCCAAACCGCGGCCAGATAACTGAGGTACGGCGGCCCCGCAAGCGGCGACCAGTGGCACCAGGATTAACGAAACTTTGTCGCCCACCCCGCCAGTGGAGTGTTTGTCTACCGTAGGTCGGCCTAAGTCGCCGAGTTGTAAAGACGCCCCAGAGTTGATCATGGCCCGAGTCCACACGCTGAGTTCATCGGGTTCCATGCCTTGAAAATAAATAGCCATAGCGAGAGCCGCCGCTTGTTCGTCGGCAATGGTTTCGCCTTGGGCATAGTTGCTAATAAACCACTCAATTTGCTGGTCGCTTAAACGATGCCCGTCCCGTTTAGCAATGATGATGTCAACTACGTCCATGGTTTCCGCCTACGAATTGTTTGAAGTGTTTAAATCTTGAGGGATGAAAGGGTCGGCAAGGAGTTCCAAAATATTTTTGGGTCCGCCCGGGCCATCCACCATGAGTTCTTCGCCTCCCGCTTCGAGCAGCAACTGGCGGCAACGTCCGCAAGGAGCCAAGGGTTGGCCAGCGGGGTTGGTGGCTACCGCGGCTACCAACTGCCCGCCACCCGTGCGATGCAAATCAGAGACCAGTCCGCATTCGGCACACAAGGTCAGTCCGTAGGAAGCGTTTTCTACATTGCAGCCGGTTACCAGACGCCCATCGTCGACCAGGCCAGCGGCCCCGACCGCAAACTCCGAATAAGGGGCGTAAGCCTGTTGGGCGGCTTGGGCTGCGGCAGCACGTAAGGCAGGCCAGTCAATAGTGGTCATGGGTCGAATCCATTCTTCGGTCAAGAGGGAGAGTCATCCTAGTGGCATTAACTCCATGCTGACACCGCTAAATCGGCGAGAGGAAAAATATCGCCGCTGGTGTCGGCGGGGGTTGTTTGATTAAGACGGTCTTGACTTAGCGGAGTAAATGCTTGGGCGGCGGCAAAAGACTGTTGGGCGGCCGTGGGGTCGCTTGGGGTACAAAAAGCATGCACCCCCGGTACCGACAAAGCAAAGTTCACACTATTTTGAATGCCTTCTGGCGTGCGATGAGGTTCGTACCAACTCAAGGCATCAGGTTTACGGTCGCCCCAAGGGCGCCAAGCGGTGGCTTTGATAATCATGACCCCCACGTCTCGCTGGGCGCAGGTCTCAAGAAGCGCTTCGGCATCGGCCCGGTAAGTGTGGTTGGCCCATAGGTGAGCGTTAAGCGGAAACATCACCGTGTCAAGGTCGTAGCGTTCTACCGCTGCTTGCTGGGCTTTGGGGGTGCCTAGGTCATGGCCGGTGATGCCCACAAAACGAATAAGCCCTTGGTCGCGGGCTTCAAGAATCACTTGAAAGGCTTCGTCCCGGCGGTCGAGTTCTTCCAGCGAGGTCACCCCATGGGCTTGGTAAAGGTCAAGGTGGTCAACCTGTAAACGAGTCAGCGTTTTTTCCAATCGAGAAAGAGCCCAATCTCGTTCGGTTTCGGCTGTTTTAGCAGCCACAAAAAGTTGATCCCGTACCGCCGGTAAATGCGGCCCAATGGCCCGTTCGGCATTGCGGTAGCCCGGAGCAATATCTAAATGGTTGAGGCCGCACGCTAAAGCTTCTTGAAATAATGGCTCCGCAGTTTCTGGCGTGTCAAGAGCGAAAGCCGCCCCACCCAACACCGCCAAACTGCTGTGGTGCCCGGTACGTCCCAACCGTCGTGTCTCCATAACTGAAACCTAGTCTCCCCAAGGTGAAACATGGGGTCTGGCCCCATGTTTCACCTTGGGGGCGCTCTTTTTTAATGGAGGGGATGAGTAAGGGTTAGTGCCCCCAAGAGTGGGGCGGCTTGTGGCAGTATCTAGGCCGTGAAACGTACGCTGATAATTGCTTTGACTTTTGTCCTGCTGGCTTCTGCCTGTGGCGGTGAAGAAACCACTGCTCCGCCGACCACCACGGTGGGGGACCTCTTCGCCGACTCCCAAGCATCGCCTACTGTGCCGCCGCTGGAAGTCCCCGGGTGGGAAAAAATAGAACTCCCCGAAGCCCGAGAAGCAGCAGAAGCTTGTGTAGCGAGTGCTCGTCCGCCCGAAATAGTGCTCCCCGACGAAGGCCCTGAAACAGTCATGGTAGAAGCCGGCGATTCGCTTGGGAAAATCGCTGAACGTTTCGACAGCACCGTTGATGCGTTCATGCGGGCCAACGCATTAAACGACCCCAACAAACTCCGGGTTGGACAAATGCTGCTTATTCCCCGAGAAAGAGAAGACGAAGTAGAAGGCCAAGTGGGCCCCGCTATCACCATGGAAGAAGTCAACTGCGTTATCAGCGCTGGGGTGGACGCTTATGGGCCCACCGGAGAGCCCACTGGCACCACAGGAAAAATCGAAATCGCTATCACCTGGCCCCGCATAGAAGGCCCCCGAGAAGCCCCCCAGGTAAATGGGCGACTGCTGGGCCTCACCCAAGGGGCAGTGAACGAGTTTCTTGACGACGCCATTAGTTCCGTCGAAGACAACGGTTACGCCTGCCGAGAAGGAGTAACCGGCCGATGCGTCTGGCTTGAACACGAATACGAAATTCTGCTTTCCAACGACGAATTGCTCAGCATGCGCAACACGGTCAGTCAGTTGGTGTCCGGAGCAGCAGGAGAATCAGCAACCATCCGTACCGAAACCTTCGACCTGTTCACCGGCGAACCGCTAAGCATCGTTGACCTGTTTGACCCCGAAACCGACTGGGTGGAAGCAGTATCGGCCGAAGCCATCACCCGGCTTGAGTCCGAGCCTTGGGTTGACGAACGTCGCTTCACCGGTGCCTCGCCAGACACCATCAACTTCACCCTCTACAACCTCACCCAAGGCGGCTTGGTGCTTTCCTTCGCCCCCTACTCAGTCGGCGGGTCGGGGTCAAACACGGTATCTATCACCATCCCCTACAGGTCACTCGAGGACTACTGGGTGCCCAACGGTTTAGTGGCCGACCTGCTGGCCGCTATTGAGTAGGCATGGTTTCTCCCGTCAAGGGTCAACAAAAAAGCCTCAGTCAATTAGTGAAAGTTCTTAAACTTGAAAAATAGTAAAGGAACGTCGCTGACCTTGGTGGACTACGGTTTGGGGCTTTATGTGCATGGGGCCCCAGTAAACGGTTTCCGGTGTATACCCGAGGCAATGTGGGGGAGGTTTATCCCGAAGTGGTGTTCCCCTTTAGCGCTTCAATATCAACACTCATAAGCAACGACCCGGCAGTAGAGGCGTTAGAAGAAACCGGGGTTCTGAGTAAACGAGAGAACCGAGAAAACGCTGACGTGCATATGGGGGTATTCGGCGGCTACAACTACATGAACTTGTCGGTGTCGCGTGTTCTGGCGGTGCGCACGCCAGGGGTAACGGTGGAAGAAACCGATGCTACTTTTTTGGGCTCCGAAGGGCTTGCCCCGCTTACCGACCCCCGCGGACCCCGCTTTTTGTACCCGTAGAAGCGGTGGTGGTAGATGTAGGCGGGCAAATGAGTCACGCCATTATTGTTTCTCGAGAACTCGGTTTGCCCTGTGTGGTGAGCGCCACCGATGCCACCAAACGCATCCCCGAGGGAGCGCTTATCGAAGTTGATGGGGCCGCCGGCACGATCACCGTGCTTGAAATTTAGTTTTCTTGTTTGAGGCGTTCAATGCCGTGGGTGGGGAGCCCGGCGTCGGCAAAGCGCTGGTAAAGCTCAAAAAAAGCAGGCCCGAAAGGGTCAACCCCGGTAAGGGGCATAGCAGCGCGGACAATGGTGAAATCAAATGGAGCGAGCTCGGCGGCTTGGGCAAAGTATTTTTGCGCCGTTTCGTCTTGCTGGTTTCTTTGGGCGTGGACGGCGAGGCGAAAATGAAGATGGGCCAGTACTTCGTTTTCGCTTAGCTCGGTTACTTGGTGGCTGGCGTCAGCAGGCAAGTTCCCGTTGAGAATCCAGTCACTTACTTGTTCCATGTGATCAGCGCAGGAAATGCCAGTGAAATCAATAAACATGTCGCAACCAAATTCGGTGGCGTTGGGTCGAACGATCTGATCGTGTTCATCTATCCACAAAACAGTGGGCACATTAGTAATGGCATAGAGCTCAGCTAACTGATGTTCCGTGTCAACTAACACCGGATAAGTGATCCCTTCTGCTAAAGGAATGACCGCTTCGATGTTCTCATCGAGGGCAACGGCGATGACCGTAAAATTGTTCCCCGCCAAGGTTTGGTGAAGTTCCTGCCACCCGGGCAGGTCAAATGCGCATCCTCACCAACTGGAAAAAGCCACCAAAAGACGCCGGGTGCCCGACCATTCGGTTAACTCTCGGGAAGCGCCGTCAAGGTCTCGCAAGGTCACGTTAGGAACCTGCCTACCCACTAAAGCATTTTCTCGTTCTTCAGCGGGGGAGCCAATAACGACCCACTGGTTCTCGGCGTCGACCAAGGCAGGTCGGTTTAGTTTTTCTGCAACGGCGAGCAGATCGAGGCCATCGTCGGTCATCAAAGATGCTGCATCTGGCACGGGGATACAAGAAGAACCTTGGCAGAGGCCTTCGGGTTTGAGTTTCCAACCTAATATTTCATCAAGAACGCTGGGCTTAACCCAGGGCTTTTGGTCTTGCCAACGGACTTCAACAGCGCTTGTCCAGTCGGCCAAAATGGTGGTTTCTTGAGATTCGTGCATGGTGATCCTTTGCTACGGCTAAAAGCCAAGGTAACGCATGGGGCAAGAAATAAAAAATCTGACTGACCCGATAAGAAATCAAAAGGAGCAATAGGCCAGACTTACCTCATGGCAGACACTGACCCCATCCACAAAACGGTGACCGATTGGCATCAGTACCTTTCAGAAAAAGGGGCAACGTCGCTAGAAGACCTCTTGCACCCTGATGTAGTATTTTGGTCGCCAGTCTTATTTAAGCCCCAAGAAGGCCGAGTACTAACCATGATGTACCTCGAGGCGGCGGCCATGGTTTTTCCGGGCGGTGCGCAGCCTGAGGCATCTGAAGAAAGCTCAGTCGCCAAAACGAGTTTTCATTACACCAAAAAAATACTTGACGGGCATCATGCCGTTTTGGAATTTGAAACTCAAATGGGTGAACTGCAAGTCAACGGAATCGACATGATCACCTGCGATGACCAAAGTCTCATTACCGAATTCAAGGTGATGATTCGACCATTTAAAGCCATTGAGGTAGTGCGCGACCGCATGATGGCCGCTTTGGGCTAAGCGTTGGTGGCTTGAAACTCAGTCATAAAATCGGTTAAGGCAACAACGCTTTGTTGGTCCAAAGCGTTGTAGACGCTGGCCCGAATGCCGCCTACGTCGCGGTGGCCTTTCAGGTTCACCATGCCAGAAGCTGCTGCTTCGGCCACAAACTGTTTTTCTAAGTCTTCGCTAGGCAAACGAAAGACAATGTTCATATGAGACCGACTGGCGGCATCAACCGGTGACCGGTACCAGCCTTCGCTTTGTTCAATGGTGCCGTAAAGCAAATCGGCTCGAGCGGCCGATCGCCGCTCGAACTCTTCGAGTCCGCCTGCTGCTTGCATCCATTTCAACACTTTGCCCATCACGTAGATAGCAAACATGGGCGGCGTGTTGGCCATGGAATCGGCTTTGTCGTGGGTGCGGTAATCCATGTAAGAGTTAAGAGTGCGTTCGCTGCGCCCCAAAAGTTCTTTACGTACTACCACTATGGCCAAACCGGCCGGGCCAAGGTTTTTCTGGGCGCCGCCGTAAACCAGGTCAAAACGGTCCCAGTCAATAGGGCGGCTCAAGAAGTCGGAACTCATGTCGGCCACTAAAGGCAGATCCACGGTGGGGTATTCGGGAAAACGAATGCCGCCGATTGTTTCGTTGGTGGTGATGTGCAGGTAGCGAGTGTCGGGGCGCAGGTCAAAGTCGGCGATAGAGGGCATGCGGGCGAATCCTTCGTCGGCCCCCGTCCATGCTTGGTAGGCCTCGCTTACTAATTGAGCGTCGGCGAAAGCTTTTTTACCCCAGGTGCCGGTGGTCAAGTAGGCGGCACTTTCTTGAGGTGCTAAAAGGTTCAACGGCACTTGAGCAAATTGCAGCGAAGCGCCGCCTTGCAGAAACAAAATACTGAAATCTTCTGGCACCTGAGCCAGAGAGCGAAAATCAGCCAGTGCTTCCATGTGTACAGCGTCATAAGCAGGGGCCCGGTGGCTGCTTTCGATGATCGACATGCCAGTGCCGCCAAAGTTCAACATTTCGTCACGGACTTCTTCCAACACAGAAACCGGCAAAGTGCAGGGTCCGGCGCAGAAGTTGTGGACACGGTTAGCGGTGGTCATGGGATGCTCCCTTAAGTGCGCTCTAGCCGGCGGTTTTGCGGGCCAAAGGTCACGGTTGTAACACAGTCAGGGTATCGCAAAGCACTTAGGGGAGGGCGGTTCGCCGCTCAATGGCTGGTTCGAACACCGCGGCCGTGCGTTGTGCCGCCTCAAGCAAGACGGTGTTGTCGGCGCTCGACGGCTCGTCAATGCCCAGCAAAGCGATCTCGTAGGTAGAGCGGTCAACCCATGTGGGGTAGTAGCTGGCCTCAGCAACTACCAGGTGGCCGTCGTTGTTTTCTGCAATATCAAGCCACACCATGACCCCGTCTTGGGTGGCTGGCGGGCATTCGTTGCAGCGTCGTCGTTGGTCGCCGGGCTGGTTAGAAAGAAAATTTCCCATACCCACCACGGCGTATTTGCCGTTTTGGATAATGACCGGTTGGGGGACGTGCGCCCCATGGCCGATGATCAGATCAATACTGTCTGAGGCCAAAAGAGTGGCCGTTACCTGGTTTTGACGGTCGGTAAGAGCGCTGACGTATTCGTCTCCCCAGTGGATGCTGACCACCACAAACTCCGCCCCATCGGCTCGAGCATTTTCTGCCGAGGCCATGACCAAATCAGGGTCAAGCGAAGCCACTAACCAAGCGGGGTCGGTGGGCAAAGTAGCCCCGTTAAGCAGGTCGGTAACGGAAAGGTGGGCCACCGTTACCCCGTTGGCTTGGTAAAAGGCTGGCCCGGCTTGTTCAGGCGAGGTAGCCATTCCCGCCGCTCCGATGACGGCATTTTCTAGGTGGTTCAAGGTGCTGGCTGCTCCGGAGGTACCGGCATCCAGACTATGGTTTGATGCGACCGAACACCCGTCATAGCCGGCTTGGCTTATGGCTTGGGCGAGTTCAAAAGGCACGCTAAACCCGGGGTAATAAGACAGGTCTGAATTGTCGGCCGAAAGTGGGGTCTCGAGGTGGCAGAGTGCCAGGTCGGCTGACTGGAGCACCGGGGCCACTCGAGAAAACATGGGAGTAAAATCCCATTGGGTGCCGTCGGTTGATCGGGCGGCATCGGCCACGTATTCGTGTACTAAAAGTTCGCCACTGGCCACCAAAGTAAAAGACCGAGTCTCAGGTGTTTCTTCAACCAGCGAGGTGGTGCTGGTGGTCGTTGCTCCCTGATTTTCTGCGCCTTCTCTGGTGGTAGGTGCGGCATCAAAAAAAGAAAAGGCCAACAGGGCAAAGGCCCCAAGGGCAAGCAGTTGGGTCAGCCGCCAAGCGATTTGGCGTTCAAGGGGCGGGGTCGCCGGTGTCATGTTTGATCTCGAAGCAGCGGCACCCCGGGGCGAACACTTTGGTCATTAACCCCGTTGCGTCGAACGATTTGACCATTTACTAAGACATGGTGAATGCCGGTGGATTCTTTACCAGGGTCGGCCACCGTGGCGTTATCAGTTATTGTTTCTGGAGAAAAAATAGTAATATCGGCAACTGCTCCGGCTTGAAGACGCCCTCGCCGACCGAGGTCGGTGCTGGATTTTTCTAACAGTTGGGCTGGTTGGATGGTCATGCGAGACAGGGCATCAATCAAAGTTATGACCTCTTGTTGGCGCACATAGACTCCTAAAACGCGGCTGAAGCAACCAGCAGAACGGGGATGGTTGTTGTGGTTGGGGCCCAAGATGGCATCGGAGCCGATCATTACCCAAGGGGCTTTTAGCGCAGTGGTGATGTCTTCTTCGTCCATGGCGAAGGCAATGGTGAGGAGGCTTTTTTCTCGAATCTCTGGCCATTGCCCTGCGGTTACCCGTTGGTTGGTGCCCGCTACCTGTAGGTCGTTGTAGGTGATGCCGAATTTTTCTTGAAAGTTGGTAAAGCGTTCGGTGCCGGCCCCGGTGGCCCAAGAGGTATACGGGTAGATGCAGGCGGTAATGGCCAGGCCTTCTTGGCGACCGGCTTCAATTTGGGCGATTGCTTCGGCCATGCGCCCCGCCCCGCCGGTTGAGTTGAGGTGATCAATATGAACTGCGCAACCGGTTTGTCGAGCAATGTTGATCACCTCTTCAACGGCTACTTCTTGCAGCTTTGGGTCGCTGGTTTCGCCAGTTCGCAGGTGAGGGCAGAGTGGGATGTTGAAACGAGCGGCTAACTCGCCGTGGGCTAGCATTTCGTCGTAGGTGACTCCCAGTACGTATTCGGGTTGTTCGTGAATGCCCAGTGCACCATTTTGGAGATCCTTTTCGGCCAACGCCACAATGTCTTGAATGGAAACATCGTCAACCTTGCTGAGGTATTCAATGCCGGCGCCGGTCAGGGTCCGGTGGCGAGCCTGATCGGTGGCCCCGCCGTAGTTCACTGGAGGGTTAACGTCGCTTACTTTGTCGAGAAAATCAAGCATGGGGTTATCGATGCCGTGCAAACAAAGGTTGCTGGTAACCCCGTCAGAAATTTTAAACCATTCCCCGTAGCCATTTGGTGGGTAAGAGAGCAGGTCAATAAACCCTGGCGAAACGACCATGTTGCTGGCATTCAATGTTTGCTGCCCGGTGAGGGGCTTTGGCCCAAGGTAGGTAATGACCCCACCATCAATGCCCACTTCGGCCGGGGCATCAAAGCCACTGGCAGGGTCAATGACTCTTCCGGCGGTTATGACGGTGTCAAAAATATGGCCAACCGGGTCAACGACTGCTGCGGGGTCAAAGACCGGCGGTGCAGAAATGGTTAATGGCGATGTGGGGGTAGGAGGGACGGTTGAGGAAACTGGCTGAGCGGATGAAGGCGTGCCTGGGGGAGTGTCGGGGGAGGCTTGGTTAGGAGAGAGTCGCCGGAGGAGGGCTAAGTTGGCTGCCCCAAAGCCAAGTCCGACTAGAAGGCGCCGACGTCCTAAGGCTTTTTCTCCTTGCGGGGTTTCCGGGGAAGGGTTTTTTTCTTCGCTCACAAGGGGCGACGTTACCGGGCAAAAGCCGGCCGGTGGTGGCGCTGCGGTCTTTGATTCGTTTGAAGAAAGTACGGTGGGCGTATGAACTTGCGGGTGCTCTCTTCGTTTGGGGTGTTCGGCCTTCTTGTCGCGGGGTTTTCTTTGGTGGCTGTGTTTACTTCGGGTAAACAAGAAATGATTATTCCGCAGGTTTCGGTGGTGCCAATTTCTGCGGTCTCGCCGGTACTGGTAATGGATGCTTCGGTGCCTCGTTCGGTATCGGTGTACAACGGGCTGGGGGCATGGGTTGACTCGTATGATTTGGACCCGGTTTATGTGCAGAGCCCTACGGTTACCTCGGAAGACCCTAAAGAGATGAAGGCTTTTGGGGTGAATACGGTTTTTTTGCAGGCTGCTCGTTCTGATGCTCGGGCTGCTTGGCCGACCACCGACCCTTGGTTGCTGGCGGAGTTTTTGTTGGCAAGCCACCAAGTCGATCTAGAGGTAGTGGCTTGGTATCTGCCGAAATGGTCAGCCGACGATGAAGACCTCAAGCGACTAACGGCGTTGTCGGATTTTTCCGTCTTGGGCCAGCGTTTTGATGGTCTTGCGGTAGATATTGAATGGAATAGCGATGAGATTTCTTCTGAGGTGCGGTCGCTGCGTTTAATTAAATTAAGTGCCGACCTGCGGGCTCATGTGGGGTCAGATCCGTTGGGGGGCATCGTTATGCCTCCGGTATTGACCGATGAAATTAATCAAAAGTTTTGGCCGGGGTTCCCTTGGGAAGAAATTGCTCCGTTTTATGACGTGTGGATGCCTATGAGTTATTGGTCGTTTCGCACTGAAGAGCACGCAGACCCGCTTTATTACAGTGGGGAGAGCATTCGGTTATTGCGTAGTCATCTTGGTGACCCAGCGGCGGCGGTGCACGGCATTGGGGGCATCGGGGCAGCAGACGGCACCGATTTGCCTGACCCGGGTGAGCCGTTGGCCAGCGTGGACGATCTTGAGGATTTTGTGCTTTCCTTGACCGAAAATGATGCGGTGGGTGGGTCAATCTATGATTGGGCCACCATAGGGCATCAAGCTCGAGGGCGTTTGCAGGAACTTTTTGCTGCCTCATTTAACTGACCCCGGCTCGAGGAGTTGCGGCGCAAGACCCAAGCATTTTCGGCAGAGATCATTTAGTGGGCCAACTGCTTGGTAGAGCTGTTTTTGGTGGTCTTTTGTTGAGCACAGGGTGAAGGTTTTTCCTTGGCGGTCCACCAGATGGAGTAAGCCTTTGGTGGTGCCGTGGCAAAGCACTGGGGTGACGATTCCGACAATCCTCCAGTCGGGGGGTGCCTGCCAGGAATCGAGGCAAGCTAAATCGAAAAGGGGAGAAAGCGTTGGTGCGGGGAGGGTGCCGCCGATGAGGTAGAGCCCGTCTAGGTGGGCAAGGGTTGAAATGAACGGCGGCGGGTTGACCATGGGTGCCTTTAGGTAAGAGTATTAAAGGCGTCCGGAGCAGGCCGCAAAGCATGAACCCATTTTGCCTGAGGGGTGTGACAATGCTGAACCAGAGATTGCGTTGCGCGCTCTAAGCGCGTATAGTGTCACGGTGAGTGATCATCAAAAAAAGCCCAGCAAAGGCACCGCAACCAAAGCATTTGGTGTAGGACGCCGAGAAAGCCACGACGCATCTGCGTTCTACGAGCGCTTCACCCCGCCGGTGCTCACGGACGACGAAACCGTCAACCCCGTACCCGACCTCGGCAACGGATGCCTCCAAGGCGACGCCCGCAACATGCACCACCTGCCCGATAACTCGGTGGCCTTGGTGGTTACCTCGCCGCCCTACTTCGTCGGCAAAGAATACGAACTCGCGGTGACCGGCCAAGAAAACGAAGGCCGCATCCCCACCTCCTACTTGGACTACCTCAACATGTTGCGCGAAGTCTTTGCCGAGTGCACACGAGTGCTCGAACCCGGCGGACGCATCGCCGTAAACGTGGCCAACCTGGGGCGCAAGCCCTACCGCAGTCTCTCCGCCGACATCATCGGTATTCTCCAAGACGACCTGGGCTTGCTGCTCCGCGGCGAAGTGGTATGGCAAAAAGCCGACGGAGCTACCGGGTCCGTCGCCTGGGGGTCATTTCGAAAAGCCGCCAATCCCGTGCTGCGCGACATGACCGAACGAGTCATCATCGCCAGCAAAGGACGCTTTGACCGAGCCCGCCCCGGCCCCCGACGCCAAAAAGAAGAACTACCCAGCGAAAGCACCATCACCACCGACGAATTTATGGAAGCCACCCTCGACCTGTGGCGCATAGATGCCGAGTCGGCCAGCCGAGTAGGGCACCCGGCCCCGTTTCCCGTAGAACTCCCTCGCCGGCTTATTGACCTCTACACCTACAAAGACGACGTGGTGCTCGACCCCTTCATGGGCTCAGGAACCACCCTGGTAGCGGCCATACGTTCTGGGCGCCGGCCAGTGGGTTACGACCTCGAACAAGAATACGTAGCGTTGGCCAACCAGCGAGTGGCCGAAGAACAACAACGCCTCCGAGACGGAAAACTTACCGCCTGGCGTCGACGAGACCTCGCCCAATCGGGAAGCCAAGCTGACCTATTTACCAACGAAACTGCTTTAGAAACCGCAGAACACGTTTTAGGCCAAGCCCACCAAAGCGGAAAAAAAGCCGCCGACATCGCAGCCCATGTATTGGAATCTGCCGGATTCGAAATAGTCAAAGAAAACGCCACCTTGCGAAAACTCGGCGTAACTTTTCCCTTCCTGGTTACCGATCAAGCCGATGGCCTTCCTTGGTACGTCGAAGTATCCGGCACCTTCACCAGCGCCCGGCCCGGCATGCGCCGCGCCGATGTGCTCTGGAAAACTCTGGGCCGAGCCCACGTACTGGCCACCGCAGGCGAAGAAACCCCCCGACTACTGATCCTCACCTCGCACCTCCCTCGAGCAAAAAGTGAAGGCGATCGTGCCCTCCGGGCGGTCGGCGGCACCGGTTTCTTTGATGCCATAGAAATGTTCAACAACGACGCCGTGGCTCGACTCACCCACTACGCCAAAGTGGCTCCCGAGTTGCCAGACCCCGGCTTTTGGTCAGAAAAAGAAATCGCCACCAAGTTCGCTTAAGACTGAATAACCGGAACCCCATCGGCTGGCACAAAGATCACCTCAAAAAGAGTCGGCCAACGTTTTCCGGTAAGAAAAAAATGCCCAGATTCGGCATGAAAAGCAATGCCGTTGAGCACATCATCAGATCCCAGCGAAGAACGATCCACCGGCAACATCGATGCATCTACTTCGTGGGTGACCGCTCCGGTAGCAGGGTCTATGCCCAACAAAAGATCGGTTTGCCAAACATTTGCCCACACCGTCCCATCAACACATTCCAACTCATTGAGCCGGTCCACCGGTTGGCCGTCAAGGGTTACCTCAACTTGGCCCAGGCGCCGAAAATCTTCAGGTGATCGCAAGGTCAAAGCCGATGACCCATCGGACATGATCAAAGTGGTGGGGTTCAACAGACAAATGCCCCACCCCTGCCCGCCATAAGCCCAAGTAGTGGCCAAAGAAAAAGGCTCAATGTCCCACACTGCAGCCCGCCCGGCTTTCCACGTCAACTGGACTAAGCGGCCATCGGGTAGGGCAGTAAACCCTTCACCAAACCAGGTGAGGTCAAGGTCTCCCCACCGGAGCGCTTGCCCCACGGAGAAATCCATTTCACGAATCTGAGAATGCCCCACCAAACCAGTGCTTTCAAAAAGCTGCCCGTTGACAAACTGCAACCCTTGAGTAAATGCTTCATCATCATGAGGAAACTCAGCGACCACTTCAACGACCATTTGTTGAACCGGTAGAACCGAAGCAGGTGGGTCTGCCAAAGACCCGCACGAAACCAAACCAGACAAAAGACCCAAAACGAAAATGCCCCGGGTGGTCAATCGAAGAACGGGGAGACCAAACTGCATCATGATGAAAAAGGATAAACCATGACGGAGCATGAACCGGCAGAGAGTCAAATTGCTCATGAGGGTTTGACACACGCTTGGCTGGACTGGGGTGGCTCTGGCCAACCGCTCATCATGCTGCATCCCAATGGTTTTTGTGCCGGCGTCTACCACCCCATAGCCCAACGCATACGCGACCAGTTTCGGATAATCGGTGTAGACCTGCGAGGTCAAGGAGCAAGCGAAAAAGTAACCGAAGAAGCATTGTTGGGCAACGACGCTATGGCCCAAGACGTTTTAGCAATTGCCGACCAATTAGGTCTTGACAGCTTTTCGTTACTGGGTGTTTCGCTCGGCGGGGGAGTAGCGATCGAAATAGCGGCCGCCGCACCGCAACGAGTAGAAAAAATGTTACTCATCGAAGCCATAGCGATTTCAGGGCCCGACCGAGAAGCCCAACACTTTGACTACGGCACCGGTACCCACCCTCTGGCTATTGGGGCCCGTAAACGTCGTGCCGTGTGGGAAGACCGAGCCACCGTGGTGGCCTCTTACGGGGCACGTCGCCCCCTCAACGTTTTAGACCCAAAGGTTCTTGAGGCCTACGCCCGATGGGGCTTCGTTGACCGCCCCGACGGCCAAATTGAGTTGGCTTGCGACCCCGAAACCGAAGCCTTAATTTTTGACTCACACCGCAACCACGGGCCCAAAGAAACCTTTGACCAACTGGCCAGCATCACCACCTCAACCACCGTGTTGCACGGAACGCACAGTGACCTCAGCCCAGCATGGTTTGAAGAACAAGCCCAGCAACTTGGCACCACCGCCCAGGCCATTGAAGGTTCGCATTTCTTTTTCTTCGAAAACCTAGAACGAGCCGAAGAACTGGTTCGCCAACACCTGACCTAAAGGAACCACATGACCGCCGTAGACCCCGTCGAACTCTCCAATCGAATAATTGATTCAGGAAGCGCTGAACCGCCCCACAACCGGGTCACCGAAGAACTCGTCGAAATAGACGACGGTTTGGCAGTAGTGGAATCTTTCTCTCACTGCTGGGTACGCAAAACCGATGAAGGCCTGATTTGTATCGACGCCAGCGGCGTGCAGTCGGGCACCGCCGTAGTAGCCGCCTTGCGTGGTTGGACAAACGAACCCCTGCATAGCCTCATCTACACCCACGGGCACATGGACCACGTGGGAGGCAGCGGCGCTTTTATGGCCGATGCCGCCCAACGCAGCGACCAAAAACCCACCGTGGTCGCTCACGAAGCAGTCGCCCCACGGCTCGAGCGTTACCGCCAAACCAGCGGGTGGAACCAAATCATCAACCGGCGACAATTCGGCGGCGTACGGACCCTAGTGAACTTCGGAGTGGGCGGGGTGAAAGAAAGAAAATTTGTCCCCGACGACGTCGCCGAACCAGAACTCACCTACCGAGACAAATTAGACCTGTCAATTGGTGGCCGCCAACTGGAATTACACCACGCAAGAGGCGAAACCGATGATCACACCTGGGTATGGGACCCCGCCGACAAAGCAGTCTACGCCGGGGACTTTGTGACCTGGATTTTCCCCAACGCCGGAAACCCACAAAAAGTACAGCGCTACCCCATTGAATGGGCCGAAGCTATGCGAAAAATGTTGTCCATGGGAGCCGAAAAGGTTTACCCCGCCCACGGACTACCCATTGTGGGGCGAGCCCGAGTAGAAACCGTGCTGGGAGATATCGCCGAATCGTTGGAGTACCTCTCAGGGGCCACCCTGGACTTAATGAACCAGGGAGCCACCATCGATGCGATTATCCACCAAGTCACCCTGCCCGAACACTTACAAGACCGCCCTTGGATAGCGCCCCAATACGACGAACCAGAGTTTGTGGTGCGTAACGTCTACCGCCAATTCGGTGGATGGTGGGATGGCAACGCCGCCAACCTGAAACCTGCGTCAGAAGCCAAACTGGCCGCTGAAATGGTCAAGTTGTCTGGATCAATCGAAGCGCTTACCGATCGAGCACAAGAATTAGCCGAAGCCGGCGAACTCAAGTTGGCTTGCCACTTGGTTGAAATGGCCGTTACCGCTGAGCCTCTGCACGAAGGAGCGCACCGGGTGCGGGCCGCTATTTACTGGCAGCGCCGAGCCGCTGAACGTTCGCTCATGTCGAAAGGCATTTTTGCTTCGGCCGCTCGAGAATCTGAAGTGGTGTTTGGCGAAGAAACCGGTCGCCAATCCATGAAATCAGCGTTAAAAGACTCCATGCCTTAAGTCAGCGATAGATGCCCGTTACTAATTGGTGACGGGCAGCCGAGGTCCTGAGTAAGGAGTTCGGCGGTGGCCAGGCCAGGAGCCGGGTCGCTAAGGCCCCGGGCCGAAGCAAAATGAGCCGCCAACTTAATGCCGTGCGAGCTTTCAAGCAGCGAGGTGACCACCACGCCGAGGCCCGCTTGAGCAGCCATGGTGGCCGCTTGCTCGGCAACCACAAGGCCACCAATGGCCGAAGGTTTAAGAATGAAAAAATCGCCAGAGCCCAGGTCGATGGCTCGACGGAGGCCAGCTAAGTCGCCGGCGCTTTCATCCACCGCTATCGGAAAGACAGCCCCTTTGCGTACCTTGGCTAGCCCCGCTAACCCAGCGGTGGGCTCTTCAATAAACTCAAGGGAAAAGGGAAACAATTTCTCTATGTTGCGAAGGGCTTCATCGGGGCACCAAGCGCCGTTGGCGTCAAGGCGCAAAGCCATGCGCCCCCCAACCGCCGAGCGCACGGCAGCCACCCGCTCAAGGTCCACCGCAAACGAACCAGCACCTACTTTTATTTTTAACGTAGCGAAACCCTCCGCCTGCCTCTGTAAAGCCTGTTCAACAAGGGCGTCTGTTGAGGAGCCGGTAATGAGGGCAGCCACCGGCAGGCGACTTGGGCTTTCTGAGTTGAGGTGCTGGTGTAAAGAAAGGCCACGCTGCTGAGCGTGAAGATCAAAAAAAGCGCCATCGATGGCAGCCCGAGCAGTGGGCAAATCTGGTGGGCCTTCTGGTTGATCCGCAGAAAACCACTGCCGAATAGCTGCTTCCGATTGGTCAATGTTTTCTGTAGTGAAACCATTTAAAGGGGCGGCCTCGCCGAACCCCGTATTTCCCTGATCATCGCTTAGCGCTACCACAACGACCGGTCGTTGAAGTAGTTGACCGTGTGCGGTGACGATGGGAGAGCAGTACGACAAAACATGTCGAGTTATCTCAACCCGGGTGACCTCAGTCATGGTTGGTGCTCAAAAACTCTTGTAAAGCAGCAACGGTGGCCTGCGAGTTTTCTACGTGGACTGCGTGACCTGCTTGGGCAATAACCACGGTCTCGCTTTGGCTTAACCCGGTACTCAACCGCATGGCCAGGCGCCGAAACTTAGTGTCTTGCTCACCTACTAGCAGCAAGGTAGATGCCGATATCTCCGACAGGCGCCCCCACAAAGAAGGCTGCGCCCCGGTGCCCGCTCCACACAAACTGGCCGCCAAACCAACGGGGTCATTGGCCAATCGTTGCTGCCGAGCGGCCGCCAAAACATCGGCCGCTAACCCCTGTTGCGACGCAAAAAGTGGTTGGGCCATCCAACGATCCACAAAGGCCGGTAAACCGTCTTCGAGAAGTTCGTCGGCCAAGGAACTATCAGCCTGTCGTCGGGCCAAACGTTCGCTCTGCGAAGCCAGCCCCGCCGAGGCTCCAATGAGCATCAACTGGCTTACCAAATGCGGATAGTTGAGGCTAAGTGCCAACGCCAAACGGCCCCCCATGGAGTACCCCAACACGGCCGCCGCATTGAGGTTTCTTTCCTCAAAAAAATCGGCCAAAAGATCAACCGTGGCCAAAAAATCGTAGAGGCCAATATCGCTTAAATGGCCAGTACGACCATGGCCAGGCAGATCAACAGAATAAACAGTAAACCGATCAGCCAGCGCATGACTTAACGAACGAAGCGTGGAGGCATCACCGGTAAACCCATGGAGCAGAACCAACGGGGGGCCTTCACCGGTGGCCGTAAAACACAGAGGATTGCTCATCGGTCTAGAGCCTCCACGGCCGCCGCGGAGGCTTTTCGGTGAAGGTCAATATTGTCGACAGCATCAACGAGCACATGAATGAGGTGCAACCCGGGGTGACCTAGAGACATAGCGAGGGCTTCTTCGAGTCCTTGACGGTGAGAAATCCGGTGATAGTTGGCCCCCACTAAGGGTGCCAAATGAGCGAGGTCAAGGTCGTGTGGGGTGTGGAACAAACGGCGATGATCGACATGGTTTTGGCCAGCAATAGGTAAGAAAGAAAAAATGCCACCCCCGTTGTTGTCAACCACCACCACGGTGAGGTCAACGCCTAAGCGCCGGGCCGCTGACCAGCCACTGAGGTCGTGCAACAAGGTGAGGTCCCCGGTGAAAAAAACCGTTGATTCTTCATGACCGGCCGCCACCCCGAGAGCGGTAGAAACTTGCCCATCAATACCGTTGGTGCCTCGATTAGCGTAAACCTGCAAGGGCTTTGGGCCAGTGGGCAGAAAAGCATCAAGGTCACGAATAGGCATGGAGTTTCCCACCACCAAAGCGGTCTGCGCTGACAATTGTGCTCCGAGAACTTCAACCACCGCGGGGTTACTGAAGGGGGCGTGAGCGGAGAGATCGGCAACCGCAGCGACCGCAGTGCGTTCAGCCTCTTGCCAAGCCTGAGACCAAGAGAGGTCTTTGGTGTGAGCCACAGTCACTCGGGCGGCCCAATCTGCGGGTGCTAAATCAATGCGTTCGGTCACCAGAAGCAGCGGGTCGGGGTGGCGACCCGCGTGGTCTACGGTGATGATCTGAGCGGGCCGGGTGCGGTCTAACCAAAGACGGTAAGCCTTAGAGGTCGGCAAAGCACCGAGTTGCACCACTACCTCTGGGGCGTGTTGGTCGGCCCAGGCCGAACGAAAAATGTGTTCGCTGGCCGATAACACTAAAGCCTTATTGGTGTGCGGGCCGTGGCGCAGGCTCGATGCCGGGTCGGCAATTATTGGCCACCCGGTTGCCTGAGCCAAGGCGGCAATTGCTTCTTTTTCTTGGGTATCAAGGTCAAGGGGACCAACGACCAAAAGCCCGTGAGGGCAGTTTGGCAAAGGCGGGCAAGGGTGGACCTGGGCCGGCGGGGTGGTTAACAAGGCCACTGGCTCGGGTTCTTCGGGTGGGGGCTCTAGGGGTTCGCGTAGCGGCCAGTTCAGATGCACCGGGCCGGGAGTTTCCTGAGTGGCCAGTTGCACCGCGGCCGCCGCCAAAGCAACGGCTTCGCTGGGGTGTTCGGTGCCGGCCACGGCTGGCTGGTGAAACCAGCGCACATGGGTGCCAAAGAGTTCAACTTGGTCAATGGTTTGAGGAGCGCCTCGGCTTTGAAGTTCTGGCGGCCGGTCAGCGGTAAGAACCAACAACGGCACACCGCTATGAAAGGCCTCAATAACTGCCGGAAGGTAGTTGGCGGCCGCCGTGCCAGAAGTGCAAACCAAGGCAACCGGCTGTTTGGTGGCTCGTGCTAAACCCAATGCAAAAAAACTGCCCGCCCGCTCATCTAGGTGGATCGAGACGTCTAGCCCGGGGGTTTGGTCGGCAGCCACGGTAAGCGGGGTGGAGCGTGACCCAGGAGACAAGGCGACGTGTTGTACCCCGCTGGCCACCAGTTGGGCAAAAAATGCTCGCAGGCTGGCGTGGACGGCTAAGGGATTTGAGGCAGTCATTTGTTGCTCGCAGTAGCGACGATGGGGGCCAGCATGGCTTGGAGTTTCATGTCGGTTTCTAAAAGTTCTCGGTCGGGGTCTGAGCCTTTGACAACGCCTGCTCCGGCGTACAGCGTGGTGCCGTTTTCGGTCAGCAAGGCGGAACGTAAAGCAACGCGAAATTCTCCTTGGCCTGCTTGGTCAAACCAGCCCAAGGGGCTAGCGAACCAGCCGCGATCCATCTCTTCGTGTTGGGCTCGTAGTGACGCTGAAGGGGCTACGGGGTGGCCGGAAACTGCAGGGGTGGGGTGCAAGGCGCCAACGATGTCAAGCAAGCCGGTGCCTGCGTCGAGGTCGGCTTCAATGGGGGTGTACAGGTGTTGAATGCCGTGCAGGCGAAGTAACTCGGGGTGCTCGGGGTGTTGGGGGTTTATTTCAAGTTGGCGAAGCGAGGCATCTACGGCATCGACCACCACGGAGTGTTCGGCCCGCTCTTTTGGGCTGGTCATGAGGCCTTGGCCGAGAGCGGCGTCGGTGGCGGGAGCGGGGTGACGCGGCGCAGACCCTGCGAGGGCTGCGGTAAAGAGGCGCTGGTCTTTGACAGCAGCCAAACGTTCGGGGGTGGCGCCGACGAAGTTGGTGGCGCCTTGACCTACGCAAAAGGTGGCGCAAGCGGGGTAGGTGTGGCGCAGCGTGGACAACAATCGTCCGAGGTCGGGGCGGTGGGGCACGGCGAGTGATCGGCAGGGCACGGCTTTAGAGATGCTTCCGCCTTCGATGATGTTTAATGCGGTGCTGACCAAGTTGCGGTAATGCCGGCGGCTGGCTTCGTTTGACCAGTGGGCGGGGTCAACGTCGGGGAGTGGGTCGGGGGCCGGAGCGGGTTGGGTGGGGAGCAGTTCGGCTGTTTTGTCAATGGTGGTGAGCCAGGTTTTTCCTTTGTGGCGAAGCACTTGCACGGCGGGCAAAACAATGAGTCCGGCTCCCAAAGGTGCCCAGGGGCCTTGGTTTCCGTGGTCGTCAAACGAAAAACCGGCGGCTAACCGGGGAGCGGGTGCACCGGTTGGGGCGTTTACGGTGAGGTTGGCAAATGTTTGGTGGGCAAATTGGGCGGCCTGGTCAAAACGGGACTGACCACTTACTTGTTGAACCTGGGCTTGGCCGAGGCCCACCCAAGAAATATCGTCGTCGGGTATTTCCCAGTACCAGTGGGCTGCGTCGGCTGGGGCGCTGCTGAGCCAGGCCAAGGGATCGGTGGCGGGGCCTGAGTCGAGGGCCACCGTGGTGGCAATGTGATTCGAGTGGGGGAGGGGTTGAGCGGCTAGTGCCATTGGCTGGTCACTACTAACTGTTCTGGGTTTACGGATTGCAAGGCTTCGGCTAGGGCGTGGCGTTGGCCATCGTCGGCTCGGGCTAGGGCGTGGCTTACTAGCGTGCGGTGGAAGTGTTGAGCAATGAGTCGGGTGACTGCCGGGAGCAGGGTGTGGATGATGGCTACCAGGTCTTCGTCGGAGTCGGCGGGGGTTTTGATGTGGTGGTCAAAGAGGGTGATGGCTTGGTCCACGATGTCGTCAATGTTGGCGGCGTGGTCGGCAGCGAGGGCGACGAGCTGGTCGAGGGGGACCCCGGCGTTGCTGATGGCTAACCCAGCTTTGACCATGGCTACTGCACTTTGGGAAAAGCGAGGTTGGCTCGCTACCACGGTGGGTTGGAGTAAACCGTTGTCGCAGAGCAGGGCGACCAGGCTTTCGGGAACACCGGCTTGGTCGGCTACTTCGGTGCGGCTCAAGGCGGCGCTTTGGGTGAGGGGTCGCACTTCGTTTGCTTGACCGGCGGCTAGGTCGGCAATTTGGTTGAGGGTCAGGCCGGCGGCGGCCAGTTGGCGAATTTCTTGGAGTCGTTCGAGATGCTGAGGGGTGTATTCGCTGTGGCGGGCGATGCGTTGCGGTGGGTCAAGGAGGCCGCGGCGTTGGTAATAGCGCACGGTGTCGACGCTGAGTCCGGCGGCGGAAGCCAAGGCGTCGACGCGGTAGGTGGCGGGTTGGGAGGACATCGTTTAAGTATAGGAGTAGTTACTCTCAAAGTAAATACTCTCTGTTTTGTCGGCTGGTTCGCCTTCGGGCTTCGAACGTGAAACAATGGGCCAATGAACGCTCCCGATGCACCAGTTGATTACATCGCCCGAACTCGCGAACAATACGACTCGCTGGGTTACTCGCCTTACTTGTGGGCCGAACGGCCCGACATGCCGCCGTGGACACCCATAACCCGCCCTTTGGCAGAGTCAACGGTGGCTCTTTTGGGTTCAGGGGGCGGCTACAACCGCGGTCAGGTGGCATTCCATTGGAAAGACGACACCGGGATTCGCCTATTGCCCAGCAATCAGCCAGCTTCTGATGTGCGGGTAACGCATTTTGCTTACGACCTCGAACCGGCCCGAGCCGACCCCAACATTGTGTTCCCCCTGGACCGCCTCAACGACCTTGTTGATGAAGGGTTTATTGGAGCGCTGGCCTCGCAATCCATAGCTTTTATGGGCGGTATTTATTCGGTACGACGAGCCGAAGAGGAACTCACCCCGGCCATTCTTGACGCCGTTGAAGCTCTAGCGGAAGATATTGACTTGGCACTATTCGTACCCGTTTGACCGGTGTGTCACCAGACCGTGAGTCTGGTCGCACGAGCACTTGAAGCGGTGGGAGTCCCCACCCTCACCTTGACTGCCGCTTACAGCATTACCGCTTCGGCCAACCCGCCACGGGCCGCCTATGTAGAAATGCCTTTGGGTCATACCGCAGGCCGGCCCGGCGATCGCGAGTTTCAGTTGGACTTGTTGCGTAAAGCCTTGACCCTCGGAGCAGCCATCGAAACCCCCGGCACCATTGTTGACACCGGCGTGCGTTGGAGCGAAGACCGGTCGTGGAAATCGGCGGCCTCAAGCGGGTTAAACAACGGCGTGGTTTCGGCCGAGGGCGACACCCGACGAGAACGAGTTGATACCCCGCAATATCAAAGCGAAAACGATCGCCTCGCAGCCGAAGCGTAGAAACGAGAACCTGATGCCTTTGGACCCGGCCCTTGAACCCCTGCTGGCTTTGCTGCCCTCTTCGGGCGAAGACCTCAGCCTGGTCACCCCAGAAATGATGCGCGCCAATTATGAACTGATGGCCGACCCCAACGGCCCGGCGGTTGCTTTGACAGAAAACCTCAACATTCCCGGCCCACGGGGTGAAATCTCCGTGCGTATTTACCGCCCAGAGGAAACGAACGACTTGTCTCCGGTCATCATGTTTTTCCACGGCGGTGGCTGGGTGATTGGCAATCTTGAAACCCACGATGCGCTGGTGCGAGCCATGGCTAACGAAACCGGTGCGGTAGTGGTCGCTGTGGACTACCGATTGGCCCCTGAGTACCCTTACCCGGCGGCGGCCGACGACTGCTATGCCGCTACTTGCTGGGTGGCAGACCACGCCGACACTTTGAGAGTAGATGCGCAACGTTTGGCGGTGGCCGGTGATAGCGCAGGCGGCAATCTGGCTGCTGTGGTGGCTTTGATGGCTCGAGATAAAGACGGCCCGGCGCTTGCTTTTCAATCACTGATCTACCCAGCGGTAGATATGGACAGCGACCGTTGGCCCTCGATGATCGCCAACGCAGAAGGCCCCCTGCTTACCCGCGAGGCCATGCATTGGTTCTATGAACATTATGTGGGGCAGCAAAAATTTGTTGACGACCCTTACGCCGCACCACTGCGAGCCGACAGTTTGGCTGGGTTGCCGCCCGCTCACGTAACAGTTGCGCAATATGACCCGTTGTGTGACGAAGGCTTGGCCTACGCAGAGGCGTTATCTGGTGCGGGTACAGCATGCGAAGTGGAATGCTTCGACGGGCTTATTCATGGGTTTATGAGTTTTGTTGCTTTGGTGCCAACCGCTGCAGCAGCACAACAAAAAATCTTTGCTGCACTTAAAGCGGGCTTGGCTTAAACATTTATGGAAGTTCTTTTTGTTTGCACCGGTAACGTCTGTCGCTCGGCTATGGGCCAGGCCTTACTGGCGCACAAAGCAAACGATGCGGGGCTCGACCTTTCGGTAGTTTCGGCCGGCACCGAAGCCGCAACAGGCGACCCAGCGACTGATTTGGCGGTCAACGTTTTGGAACAACGAGGTGTCGACTTGCAAGGCCACTTGTCTTGCTCGCTGACCATAGAAATGGTGGGGTCTGCTGACTTGATTGTGGCCATGACCCGCCGCCATGAGGCAACTATTGTGGCCCTCGACCAAGACGCTCGACCCCGTACGTTTTTGGCTGGTGAGTTAATCCGCTTGGCTGGGGCACGAGGGCCAGTAGGGGAGAATTCGGCAAAACTCTGGGTGGCTTCTTTGCATGAAGCGCGAGGTGGATACATGACCACCGGTCGCTTAGCTGATGAAATTCCCGACCCATGGGGTGAGCCGATAGACGTTTATCGCCAAACCGCCGACCGTTTAGATGGGCTGACCAGCGCCCTTGCCCGCCTCCTCGCCTCCTGACCTGCTTACCTGGGGTCAGACCCGAGGTAAGCAGGTGGGGTCAATTGGAAGGCAGGTCGCTAACCTCTTAGCGGTGAACCCACGTGTACGATTTGCCCCATCGCCAACCGGCTACCTCCATGTAGGGAGTGCCCGAACGGCTCTTTTTAACTGGCTCTATGCCCGCTCCACCGGCGGTACCTATGTGTTGCGTGTCGAAGACACCGATGCCGAACGCAACCGGCCTGAGTTGACAGAAAATCTCTTAGCGGAACTGGAATGGCTGGGGTTGGACTGGGACGAAGGGCCGCTCTACCAATCTGAGCGCCGAGACCGCCACCGGGCAGTGGTGCAAGACCTCTTGAACCGTGAGTTGGCTTACCTGTGCGATGCCGACAACCAAGAAGTGGTAGGCCAAGAAATAACCGAGGGCCTTGCGGTACGTTTTCGTATGCCGGTTGGGCAAACCGTGGCCTTTGACGACTTAGTGCGTGGGCCGGTGTCGTTTGCCACCGACGATCTTGAAGATTTTGTTATTTGGCGCTCTAACGGCACCCCCATGTTTTTGCTGGCTAACGCCGTGGATGATGCTGACATGGGGATCACCCATGCCATTCGTGGCGAAGACCTTCTGTCTGGTGTGCCTAAGGTGCTGTTGTTGTTGGACGCTATTGGTGCGCCTCACCCGATTTACGCCCACTTGCCCCTCCTAGTTAATGCGCAGCGCAAAAAATTGTCGAAACGTCGTGACGATGTTTCCATTGCTGATTACCGCGAAAAGGGCTATCTGCCTGAAGCCATGGTCAACTATTTGGCTTTGCTTGGCTGGGGTCCTCCAGACGATGTAGAGGAACGCCCCATTGCTGAGATCGCTAAACTTTTTGCCTTAGAAGATGTAAACAAGGCGCCGGCTTTTTTTGACTTAAAAAAATTGGAGTTCATAAACGCCAGTTATTTGAGGGCCCTCAGCAAAGAAGACTTTATGGAACGAGCCGCCCCCTGGGTGAGTGCCGAAGCAGCACCTTGGCCGGCTGAGAGATTTGATGCAGGAAAATATTCAACCATGGTGGATTTAGTACAAGAAAAACTTCGCACCTTGGCTGACCTGCCTCGCTTTGTAGATTTCCTCTTTTTGGATGAACCGGTCGAAGACCCAGACTCTTGGCACAAAGCCATGGTTAAAGGTCCGCAAGCGGCCGAAATGCTTGATGGGGCGGCTGCCGTTTTGGCGGATTGCCCTTGGGAAACCGAAGCCATAAAAGATGCAGTGGCTGCGGTGGGCGAAGGGCTTGGTATCAAACTTGGCAAAGCGCAAGCACCTATTCGGGTGGCATTAACTGGGCGCACAGTGGGCCCGCCCATTTTTGAAACCATGGCACTGTGTTTTGATCGACAAGTGGTGCTTGATCGAATTGCTCAAGCCCGGTTACGTCTGTAGCGGTTCAGATGGCGCTCTTTTGGGTTATCTTGCGCCGTGCCTTGAGGTGGCTCCCCGGGCTTTTGATTTGGGGGCTAGCCCTAGGGATCCTCTATTTTGGGGCAACTTATGTGCAAGTTTGGTTGGCTTCCGGGGCCGATGATTCCCAAGAGGGTGCTGACGCGGCGGTAGTGCTGGGCGCTGCTCAATACGACGGTGAACCTTCCCCAGTGTTAGCGGCCCGGCTTGATCGGGCGTTCGCTTTGTACGAAGCTGAGTTGGTTGCGTTGATCGTGACCACCGGAGCAAATCAGCCTGGTGATCGTTTTACCCAGGGTTACGCCGGCTACGACTATTTGCGTGAAAAAGGAGTGCCCGACGAAAATTTGGTGGTCATTACTGATGGGGCGAGCACTTACGAAGAGTTGGCCGCTACTGCGGCTCAAGCGAGTCGTTATGGCATTACTACCGTCTTGTTGGTTTCCGATCAGTACCATTCGTTTCGATTGCGACAAATTGCTGAAGAGGTTGGCCTTGATGCAGCACTGGCCCCCACTGCTGGTTCGGTTCGCCTTACCCGTATGGGGCGAGAAACTTTGGCTGCCGGGTTAGGACGCATCTTTGGTTATCGCCGCTTAGACGCTTGGGGTTGATGGCGGCTTTAGGTGTGGGGCAGGAAGAGAACCGTTACGCTTACCGTGCCTTCACCGGCGCCTTCGGAGGTGGTGTAATTGGCAACACAACTGGTTCTGGTCCAGTTATTAGGGGTTCAAGTCCTCTCCTCCGAGCCAACGGCAACACCAGGTGTTGCCCATAGAATGTGGTTGGCATTGGGAAACTAATGCACACTGCGCCCCGTTCGTCTAGAGGCCTAGGACGCCAGATTCTCATTCTGGTAGCACGGGTTCAAATCCCGTACGGGGTACACGACAGAGCCGACCCAAGTGGGTCGGCTCTGCTGGTTAGTGGGCAAGGAGAACTATGGCTACAAAGCCAAGCATGGCGCTAGATATTTTGATGAGCAGTTGGCGCCCTCGGTTACTAATCCGCTGGCCGATGCTTCCGGCTAAAATAGCGAGGCCAACATGCCATATCGCTGAGGCCAGAAGCGCGCCAAGTGCAAATAAAAGCACCCCGTTGTCTTTGATGGAGTCCGGAAGAGCCAAAATCACCCCGGCCCAAGTGGCGAGGGCCATGGGGTTCGCTATTCCGATGGCCATCATGGTGGCTCCCGGACGACGCATGTTGCCGACCGCTTGACGGGTGTTTTCGGTACGGAAAAATCCGAAAAGAGCAAGGGCCAGCAAGAGGAGGCCAAGAAAAATTTCAACGTGTCGGAGGGTGTCTACCGAGAGTTTGCTGACTAGCCCTGCACTTAGTATGGCTAGGGGAACAATGACCAGATCGGCGGCCACCACGCCACCAGCCCCAGTGAGTGCTACCCGACGCCCGCGTTCGCTCCCTAAACCTAAGAGGGTGATGGTCACTGGCCCGATGGGGGCCGCCATGGCAATGCCGCTGAAGAATCCAATAATTATGTTCATGAACGCAGTCTGAAGGGTAAAAGGGAACAATGACTGCGTAAATATGATTACTTTGCTACGTTTTGCCGTAGATTATTTGCTATGGATGAGATTGACCGCAAAATAATCGGTGAACTAGTAAATGACGGCAGGCTTTCGGTGACGGAGCTGTCTGACCGCATTAATCTGAGTTTGTCGGCTACTTCGCAACGCATGCGACAGTTAGTAGAAAGCGGGGTTATTCAACGCTTTACTGCGGTGCTAAACCCTGATCTGGTTGGGTGTCCGATTGATGCGCTGGTCGATTTGCGCTTGCCAGCCGACCACGCATTTTCTGAAATTGATAATGAGTTGTTGGCGCTCCCCGAAGTAGTTGATGCCATGCACCTCACGGGGCGTTTTGACTACCAGGTACGACTCCGTTGTGCCTCTATTGATGCTTTAGATCAATTACTCCGCAACTTCAAAGAACAACTTGGGGTAAGCGAAACAGCTACTCGTTTGGTCTTAAGTACTGCTGCGGGTTACCCCCGCCAGCCTGCACCAAGCAATTTAGGCAGTTGACGCAAGCGAGTTTGTGCGACGCATCCAACTGATTAGGTAAAGCAGCGAGGCCAAGGGCAACAAAATATAGGGGTTGGCCAGATGCCACCAAAGCCCGGGGTCGATGAGGTCGCTCATGGCGAAGTTGCGGGCCATGGGCAGGGCAGGCTTTCCAATAGAGAAACCTAAGGCCAAAGGTAGAGCGATTAAAAGAGCCATTGCCCCGGCCATGGCGCCAATGAACTGAGGAGTAGAAGAGGTGCGGGTGTCTCTTGCCAGAGAGGGTTTTATGGCGAGCGCGCCAGCTCGATAAAGCGACCGTACGGCCAGTAGCCCGGCCACGGTAGCCACGGCATTAACGGTGAAATGCCACCACACCCGATGGGTAGATAGTTGGCTGCCGCCCAGTTGACCAAAAAGCGTTGAAGCACCCCACCCGGTGCCCCCAATGAACAGAGTGGCTGTTAAAAGTACGTGTTCAGCTAAGTGGAAACCTTGAAAAATCAATGTTCCGGTGGTCGCTCGGCTACGTACTTTGGCTGCCGCGGCTAAAACAACCATGGCGATGACCCCAGACATAAACAAGGTGTTGCCCACGAGGTGAAGCACCTCTACGCCTCGGTTCGTTGTTGCCCCTTTTCCGGGGAGTATTTGACACCAGTAAGCCAAACCGTTTACCCCGGTTTCGGCCCAGGGAGTCAACCAAGGCTTGGTGTGGGGGTTCAGCGTCCAATAGCCAAGTTGGAGGGCGTGTTCGAATACGTGAAAGATCTGAAAAGCCACCGCGCCAAACATGACGCCGGTAAGCACGATGCGTCGTTTCTCCCCTTGGCACCGCATGCCATAAATAAGGGCGGCGATGGATACTGCAGTGAGTAGGTAAAGGGCGAGGCCAGAAAGTGGTCCGGGGTTAATCCAGTTCATGTTTTCCTTTGGGGTTTTCTTGTGAACAGACTAGTGAATGGTTCTATGGTCGGGTAAATATTGGTGGTTCGTCGGTGCAAATGGCACCGGTTGGGCAAGGCGGGGCTTCATCGTAGATCCGGTCACCGGGGTTGGGCATGTCGGGGAAGTCGTCGGGTCCCAGCGGCTCTTCAATGCAAATAGCGCCAGTAGGGCAGGCGGGGAAGTCGTCGTAACCGGTGCCTTCACGACCGGGTATTTCGGGTAGGTCAGGCATGGTGTCGGGGAAACCGCCGGAGTCCGGCATGTCTATTGACCCAGGTTCGTAATGAAAGGTTTGCCCGTTTACGTCGGTGTACGAGCCGGAGCCATCCATGCATGCTTCGCCAGAAGCGCCGGTGTCCCAAAAAGCGGCCATGCAGCCCGGGTTGGTACTGAGTTCCATTCGGTCTGGGGGCGGTAGGTCATTTATTGAAGCGGGTCGGCCGTCATCGAAAGGTGGGGGCTCTTCGATGAATTTTTGGTCAAAATCAACGGGTTCAAGTTCTTCTCCGTTGGGATCCCAAAAGCGAGTTGGCCCGTCTTCGCAATGTATTCCTTGTGAGCCGTCTTGCCAACGGGCCCATTCGCACCCTTGGTCGTCGAACCAGGTTTCTTCTGGGTCTTCAGTGCCGAAGGGGCCTTCTGGAGGAACCAGCAGCAACTCTCGCCATGTCCCGTCGGGGCTTAGCGTTGAGGGCCCTTCTGTATCTTCCGCAAGGCTGGAGGTCGGCGCTAAAGATTGATCAACAAGCGGGAGCGGTGCTCGTTGTATGAGGTTGCCTATTTCTTCTACGGCAACTGAGCGTTCTTGTTCGGGGGTTTTTTCGGGAGCGAAGTATGTGACCTGTCCGGTGGCGTCTATTACGAGGTCGGTGCGTTGGTCGGAGCGTTCTACCTCGACCTCGGTGGTTGTTTGACCGTTTTGATCTACTACTTTTACTGCGGTGCTGGTTTCTTTAAGCACGATTTTTGTGTTGGATTGCTCTGGTGCTTCAAAAGTGACTCGTTCGGTGGTCGAAGCCATGCGTACGGTGGCTTTTGTTCCTTGCGCTACTTGGAGGTCAACTGCTAATTCGTCAAAGTCTTCAACGGATGAGAATCCGAAAGTAACGGCGCTTCCGGTTTCAAGGGTTACCGTGCTGGCCCCGGTGGGGGTGATGACCAAGACGCTTACTTCGCCGGCCTCTACGTGCAATTCTGCTTGAGCATCCCACCGGGTGAGCACAAGGTCTTGGCCGGCGACTTCGTTGAGGCTTGCTGCGCCTCGGGTTACCGCTACTACACCGCTTTGGCCTGGCATGGCGGTGGCTCCGGTGATCGTTTGGCCATCGCCGGTGGTGAGGGTCCAGTTACGGTCGTCGCTGGAAATAGCGAGGAGATGGCCGTCGGTTCCGGTGCCGGCGCCACTAAAGGGTTCTGGGAATGGTGCTTCACGTACCGAAAGCGGGGTGAGGTCCATGGAACCGTTGCCGCCCGTCCATGCATCGGCGTCATCGGCTTGGTCGGAGGAGAAGTAAGAAAAACGCCACTGGTTGGTGGCGGTATCTATCTCTATGTAGCGCGGGCGTCCCGGCCAGTTGGGGTCGTAAATATGGATGACCCCTTTGCCTTGTTCGTTGAGGTCTACGGCGTAGGGCAACACGCTGTGTCCGCCGACCTCGGAGTAAATACCTAGGGTGTATTGCTCGTGGTCGGGGTCGGCTAGTGCAGTTTGTAGTTCGGCCACGATGGCGGCGATCGATTGGTTGCGCCACGCTTCGGTGGCTTCAATAACGTCGTCTAAGAATTGGGTGGCGAAAAGCCGAGCCAGTCGCCGCTGTACGTCGCTAGTTAAGGCCAAGTCGCCGGTAATTGGGTCGGCACCCACTAGGAAACGGTCGGCGCTGGTGACGGTCATGCCTTCGCATACCCCGCCGGCGGTTGAGGCAGCCACCATGGCGATCCATTCGGCGGCGGCGGGGGTGGGGGTACAGTCGCCGGTGGTTTCTACACAGACGGCAGCGTCACCGAAAAGGGCAATGGCATCAATCACCGTGAACTGGGCGTCACCGTCGGCGGCATAGTTTTGAAAAGTCCATCCGTTGTCGTCAACAGAGAAACCTAAAGAGTCGCTGGCTGTTTCTGGGGCAACTACCGAAGTGGCGGCCTCAAGGGGGCCCTGGTCGGTGCCGCCGCCGCAACTGGCAGCCAGCAGTGTCCACGCCAAAACAACACTGAGCCTCCGCAAGTTCATTCCTGAATAGTAGGCGATAGAAGGCTGTGTTAATAGTCGACCTTTATTGCTTGTCGCCTCAAGATGGGCTAGAACCCTACAATGACTAATCTTTCGGTAGCGGCCGCGTCTTCTGACCCTTTGTTACAGCCCCTACAAATGGGCTATTTGGTTTTGAAAAATCGGGTTTTTTCAAGTAGTCATGCACCGGGGTATAACACTGATGGCACGCCAAGCGAGCGTTACGTGGCTTACCACGAAGAAAAAGCACGAGGAGGTATTGGCTTAACCATGATTGGCGGGTCATCAAATGTGGCCATTGATTCGGCCTCCTTGTGGGGGCAACTGGATTTCAGTAACGCGGCCATCGTGGAACCTCTTGGCCGCATGGTTGAACGGGTGCATGCCCATGGGGCAGCTATCATGTGTCAACTCACCCACATGGGGCGCCGCAATGTTTCTCACGACGGGGATTGGCTGCCGACCATAGGGCCGTCGTCGGTTCGCGAGCCGATGCATCGTGGCTGGCCCAAAGAAATGGAGAAAGCTGATTTTCGCCGGGTGGCCAAAGATTTTGCGGCGGCGGCTCTTCGAGCGCAGATGGCGGGGCTTGACGGAGTAGAACTTTGCGCGACCAGCCACCTGGTTGACCAGTTTTGGACGCCTTTGGTAAACCAGCGCACCGACGAATACGGAGGTTCTTTAGAAAATCGTTTACGTTTTACTTTTGAGGTTTTAACGGCCATGCGTGAGGCTACGGGCGGCGGGTTACTTATGGGTATTCGCATGATTGCCGACGAAGGCCTTCCCGGCGGATTGTTACCCCAAGAGAGCAAAGAGATTGCCCAGCGGATAGCGGCCAGCGGTTTAGTGAATTTTCTTAATTTGGCGAGCTCTTCGTTGGCTACCGAGGCCGGGCTAGCAAAGGCCATCCCTCCGTCGGGTACCCCGACTGCGCCCTACCTGGGTTTGGTGGCGTCGATAAAAGATACGGTTGACGTACCGGTGTTGCATGCCACGCGTATTACCGATGTTGCGACGGCTCGCCACGCGGTCGCCGAAGGTTTTGTAGATTTGGTGGGGATGACCCGCGGGCATATGGCAGACCCGCATCTGGTGAACAAGTTGGCGGCCGGCCAAGAAGACCGGGTTCGGGCTTGTGTGGGGGCGTCACTGTGTATCAATCGACTTCATTTAGGAATGGATGCGGTGTGTATTCAGAACCCGGCTACTGGGCGAGAGACTTTTGTGTCGCAGTTGGTGACGCCTAGTGCAGGGCCGAGAAAAAAAATAGTGGTGGTGGGGGCAGGCCCGGGTGGTTTGGAAGCGGCACGAGTGTGTGCGGAGCGTGGCCACCAGGTGGTTTTGTTTGAGGCCCAAGATCGGGTGGGCGGTCAGGTGGTGGTGGCGGCTCGGGCTAGCGAGCGTCAGGCGGAGTTGATGGGGGTCATTGGTTGGTTGGCTGCTGAGGTTGACTTATTGGGGGTTGAGGTGCGCTTGAACACCCCAGCAGAGATTGCCGAGGTGCAAGCCGAAAACCCGGAGGTGGTGATTGCGGCAACTGGGGGTTGGCCGGGCGTGGGGAGCATTGAATATGGTGAGGATTTGCTGTGTACTTCAGTTGACGTGTTGTCGGGTCAGGTTGTACCGATAGGCCGGGTGCTGATTTTTGATGATCATGGTTCGGAGCGGGGCCCGTCAATTGCGGAGTTTCTTGTTGATCGGGGGGTAGATGACGTTGAGTTGGTGACTCCAGACCGCTTGGTGGCTCATGATTTGTCGGCTACTTTGGGCCCGGCGTATTTGACCATGCTTTATGGTCGGGGGGTAAAAATGGCCACCGATTTGCGTTTGGTTGGAGTGCGCAAGGAGGGCCAGGGGCTAAAGGCCAGTTTGCGTAACGAGTTCACTGGCCAAAGTGAGCAGCGAGAAGTTGACACGGTGATTGTGGAACACGGTTCGCTACCTAACGATGGTTTGTGGCGATCATTGACGGGGGAGTCAAACAACGATGGCGTGACCGACTTAGCGGCTTTGGCCAAGGGGAAAGCGCAGCCTCTGGGTAAGGAAGGGTTTGCTTTGTTCCGTATTGGAGATGCTGTAGCGAGCCGAGATATTGCGGCGGCAATTTTTGAGGCCCGCCGGCTTTGTCAAAACCTATAATTTTTTTGGACGGTTAGTGGTTTTCTTGCCAGGCTTGTGGCCAAGACTCTTTTTCTAAATGCCAGTCATCGGTGCGAAAAGCTAGGGCCGAGCCAGAAGCGACAAGATGGGTTCCGTGGTGGATCTCTATCCGGTGATTAGCCAACCGGCGACTGCGGTTGATTTCGGTAACTGTGGCCACGATGGTGTCCCCTTGGTGGACGCCACGGTGGTAATCCAATGAGACGTGAATAGCGAGAGATTTTCTTCCGTAACTGTTGCAGGCATACGAAAAAGCTATGTCGCCTAAGGTAAAAAGGACACCACCGTGCCCGCTACCAAGAAAGTTGGTGTGGTCCTTATTGATGATCAATTCGACGGTTGCTTGACCTGAGCCCCACTCTCGGAGGTTTGCCTCAAGCTTTTTTGCTACCGGATCGTTTACGAAAATCTCGTGGAGTTGCTGCTTCAACTCGGAAGAAAGAGTGTCCATCTTTAGGTCAGAGATTCTCTTGATTATCGGTTGCTGCGTGTTCTTTGAGGTCGTTGAGGCTGGCCCATTCGAGGGTCAAGATGTGGGTGGCTTCAAGACGCACGTGGGGGGCTTTTCCGGCTTCGAATGCTTCTTGCCAGCGGGGGGCGCAAAGGCACCACTGGTCTCCTGGTTGCAATCCGGCAAACCCGTGTTCTGGGTGGGGTGTAGAGAGGTCGTTTCCGGCTTCTTTAGAAAAAGTAAGGAACTCTTTGGTCATGACGGCACAAACGGTGTGTACTCCCATGTCGCCGGGCCCGGTGTCGCAACAACCGTTGCGGTAGTAACCGGTGAGCGGGTCAAGGCTGCAATCAAAAAGGTCGGTGCCTAAAACGTTTTTGGCCATAAAGTCAAACTACTCTTAATTGGCTACCAGAGTGGCCACTATCTATCCGATTGGGGCCGGAGGGTTTCGATCAAGCCAGATCTCGTCTTCGTAAATGGTGGCAGTTGTTACGGGTGATTGAGTTTCGTCGGGAGTAAGACGAATGGCGAAACCAAGGTTCTCGTAGTGGAGTTCACCGTCGCCGAGGGTGAACCCGATACCTGTACTCCAGATGGGTTGGCTCTTTTAAATGTTTAGATAGATAAGAACCGACCAAACCTCTAAGATCGCGTCATGGCAGCAAAACTTGAACATGTAAATATGACGGTGAGCGACCCCGAGGCGACGGCCCAGTTGCTTTGCCAGTTATTCGACTGGCCGGTGCGTTGGTCGGGCCCGGCGATAGACGGCGGGGTATCTTTTCATATAGGGGAAAAAGATAATTATGTGGCGGTTTACTCCCAAGGCGGCGATGACACCATTGGGAACAGTTATTCAAGCCCCGGGGGGCTCAACCACCTCGGAGTGGTGGTTGATGATCTCGACATGGTGGAGGCCCGGGTAAAAGAAGCAGGGTTCATTACCCACTCACACGCCGATTACGAGCCGGGCCGCCGGTTTTACTTCAACGACCACGACGGTATTGAAATCGAAGTAGTTTCGTATTCT
>DUCC01000035.1 GCA_012959995.1 Acidimicrobiia bacterium | reverse complement strand
CCTTCTTGGTCGGCCAAAGTGGCCGCTTGGTCAATGACTTGTTTGCTATCTAAGGTCCGCCTGCTCATAGCTTCACCTTAGCGTTAGAAGCAATAACTGTCCAGTTAGAGGGCAATGCGTTACCAAACAACAAGAAATGCTCCCCCAGCTACCAGCGCCGCTCCCCACCAGGCCCGCCGTCCTAGGGCTTCGCCAGCCAAGAAAACACCTAACAAAATAGAGACCTGACGCAACCCTGCTACCTGGCCTGCTTGGGCTCGCTGAAAAGCCAACAGAATTAATCCGTAGGCCCCACCCTGGCCAACCCCGACCAGCAACCCCGGGGCAAAAGCCTGGCGCAAGCGGTCTACAGATGGGCGACGTAAAACCAAAACCACCGTGGCACCGACTACCGATACGACCGACAAATACCCCAAAGGGTGGGTGCGATCCACCGCTTCAGCATCCAAAAGCGAGTACCCCACAGTGGCTAAGCCACTTATCAAAGCCATAACTACTGCTCGGCGTTCGGCCAAACGCCAGCCCACCCCGGCTAACAACAACAAGCCCGCAACCAGCACCACTAAGCCAACCGCCGTAAACGGCGAAGGCTTTTCGCCGAGCAGCATCCATCCGCCTATCCCCACCAACAAGGGAGCGGTGCCTCGAGAAATAGGGTAAGCCACCCCCAAACTCCCTTCACCGTAAGCCGAGCCCAGCATCCATTGATAAATAGCATGCGCAACTATCGAAGCCAGAACAAACCACCACACTCCGCTAGGCGGGTTGGTGACGGCCACCGGCAAAAGAACCACCCCCACGCTGAGGTAACTCAAAGCAATCACCACTTGCGGATCAGGCAACTTATGTAAATGAGCGTTCCACCCGGCGTGCAACACCGCAGAAACCAAAACCAGCGCTATGGCTGAGGTGGACATGATCAGCCCTGACGAGCTGTAGCTTGCCAACTGGCGATGACCGACACATCAACTATGTCATCGGCGGTACAACCACGAGACAAATCGTGCATAACCCCATTGAGCCCCTGTATTAAAGGACCAAAAGCACGAGCGCCAGCCAGGCGCTCGGTTATTTTGTAAGCCAGGTTCGCACTGTCTAGGTCGGGAAAAACCATCACGTTGGCTCGGCCAGCCACCGCAGACCCGGGGGCTTTGCTCGCCGCTACCTCAGGCACCCAAGCAGCATCAAACTGGAGTTCGCCGTCAATTAAAAGCTCGGGGTGTTGTGCTTGTACCAAAGTCGTAGCGGCCCGCACTTTGTCAACTTTGGGGTGCTGGGCACTGCCTTTGGTGGAAAACGACAGCATGGCCACCCGGGGTTCTTGGCCGGTTAGTTCAGAAAAAGTATTCGCGGTGGCCACAGCGATAGCGGCTAGTTCTTCTTCGGTGGGGTCGGGGATAACCCCACAGTCGGCAAAAGCCACCGGCTGTCCACTGGCCAGCAACATAAAGAAACAACTGCTTACCACCGAAGCATCGGGGGCCACTCCTAAAATTCTCAACCCGGCGCGTAACACATCTGCAGTGGGGCAGGTAGCGCCCGCTACCACAGCATCCGCTTGCTCATCGGCCAGCAACAAGGTGGCCGCTACTACCGGTTGAGTGGGGTCCAACCCTACCGCTACCGCCTGTTGGCCTAAGACATCATCCACCTCAGGTGGCACCACCACGGCGAGGCCCTCATCGGTTAACCGCTGGGCCGCCGCCTGTCCTCGGGGGTCGGCCAAGTCAGCCAGCACAATGCGCTGTGGGTTTGCTTTGACTCGGGTGAACCAGTCTTGTCTTATCTCTTCCACAAGAGAATGTTTAGCCTTTACCGCGCCATGGAATGAGCCTGGCCTCTAAAAATCTCATAATGAGATCCATACAAACACCAATAAACCCGATAACGATGATGCCGGTCAGAGATTTTTATTTATTGGCCTGAAGCCAAGTAGTGGTTTGGGTAAGAACTCGATCGGTGCGTTCCACTAAGTCGTCGATGACCGTTTGGTCGGCGATGAGCGGTGGGGAGATGGTGAGACCGGTGTAGCCCCGGTCGTCCGGACGAATGGTAATGCGTTCTTGTTTTACCAAGCCGCCCAACACGCCGCCTTGCAAACCGGCGGCTTGGGTTTCACTGAGTTCTTGGCCGTTTTCTCCATCTGCGCAAAGTTCAATGGCATAGAAGTAACCGGCACCGCGGACTTCCTTGACGCAAGAATGCTGGTTGGCCAACGCTTGAAGTTTGTTGTTGAACATGCCTTCGTTGGCCAGAACATGGTCAAAGAGGCCCTCGTCGCGCATGGCCGCCATGTTGGCTACCGCCACTGCGGTGGCTACCGGATGCCCGCCAAAAGTAGACCCGTGCATGTAAATAGCCTGGGGTGAGTCGTAAATAGTGTTTACGAGTTCTTCGCGGATCACTACCCCACCAAGTGGTTGGTAAGCCGAGGTGACCCCTTTGGCGAAGGTGATCATGTCAGGGACAACCCCCAGGCGTTCGCTGGCAAACCAGTGGCCAAAGCGCCCGAAAGCGCAGATGACCTCGTCGGCCACCAACAACACGCCGTACTTATCGCAAATGCGGCGGAGTTCTTGCCAATATCCGTCAGGTGGAACCAGGGCACCTCCACCGTTTTGAATGGGTTCGGCAATAACCATTGAAACCGATTCTGGGCCCTCGTTTAAAATTGCTTCTTCGATGGCTTGCACACAAGAGAGGGCTGCGGGGGCGGTGCCTTCTGGGGAGTCACACTGGTTGGTGTTGATCACATGGTGTACCCCTTCCCACAAGTTGGGGAGGAATGGGGCACGAAACTTTGGGATAGCGGTGACGGAAAGCGCACCAAGCGTGGTCCCGTGGTAGGCCCAGTTGCGAGCAATGACCTTGTATCGACCTTCGTCGCCGTTGGCCAGATGGTAGTTGCGGGCGAACTTGATGGCAGATTCCACGGCCTCGGAACCAGAGTTCACGAAGAAAACTTCAGAGAGGTCACCGGGAGCAAAGTCGGCAATCATGGAGGCGGCTTCGATGGCTGGCGGGTGGGCTGACCCCCAGTTGGTAGCGAAAGCAAGTTTGTCCATTTGTTTGGCCGCCGCCGCAGTTAGGTCGGGCCGGCCGTGGCCAATGTTTACGCAAAAAAGGCCTGCTAAACCGTCGAGGTACTGGTTGCCGTCGGTGTCCCAGAGGTAGCAGCCCTCACCTCGATCAAAAACAGGCAGCCCTTCGTTACGCCACGCCGTACCTTTGGTGAAGTGCGGAACCAAATTTTTTTGAGCTTGTTCTCGTTGGGTATTCACAAAACTTCCTTGTTGATCTATGCTGCGCGCATCGTTTTGATTTAGAACGTGACCCCGGTCACTGCGTTATAGAGAGTAACATAGTTGATATTCCCTCTAACCACAAGGGCTAATATTCTCACGAGATCATGAGGCACTAACTTGACAAAAGAACTTCCACAACAAGCACAAGTAGTAATCATCGGCGGCGGCATCGTGGGGGCCAGCATCGCCTACCACCTCACCGAATTAGGTTGGAACGATGTGCTCCTTTTAGAACGCCACACCCTGACCAGCGGCACCACCTGGCACGCCGCCGGGTTAGTGGGCCAACTTCGAGCCACCCACAACATGACCCGCTTGTCTGCATACAGCGCCGACCTTTACCACCGCCTCGAACACGAACTGGGTTACCCCACCGGTTTCAAAAAAGTCGGCTCAGTCAGCGTGGCCGACAACACCGAACGCATGGAAGAACTGGTACGCGGCGCCGGCATGGCCCGCTGTTTCGACGTCGACGTTGAGGTCATCAACAACGAACAACTCGTTGAACGTTGGCCACTCATCAATCCAGAAGGAATCGTCGGTGGAGTATGGGTTCCCGGCGACGGGCAAGCCTCACCGGTCGACACCACCATGGCCTTAGCGGCCGCCGCCAAAGCCGGCGGAGCCACCATTAGAGAAGGCGTGTCGGTTTCTCATATTCGCACCAAAGACGGGCGAGCCATTGGTGTAGAAACCGACCAAGGACCCATAGACGCCGAATACGTCGTGACGGCGGCCGGCATGTGGTCGCATCAACTCGGACGAGACGCCGGGGTCAACATTCCTCTCCACGCTTGTGAACACTTTTACTTAGTCACCGAGCCAATCCCCGACCTTCCCTCTGGGCTCCCCACACTGCGAGACACCGACAACTGCATTTACGTAAAAGAAGACGCCGGCCGTCTGCTCATTGGCGCATTCGAACCAGTAGCGAAACCCTTTGGCGAACACGGGCTCCCCACAGACCGGCCCTTCATGCAACTCGACGAAGACTGGGACCACCTCGCCCCGGTCTACGAACGAGCCTGTGAACGAGTGCCAATATTATCCGACATCGGTATTCGCTTATTTTTTAACGGTCCCGAAGCTTTTACCCCCGACGACCGCTATCTCTTAGGAGCCACCCCAGAACTCGAAAACCATTTCGTGGCCACCGGTTTTAATTCCGTAGGTATTCAATCCGCAGGAGGGGCCGGAAAAGTCCTCGCCGAATGGATGGTTAACGGGCGACCCCCCATGGACCTCTGGGACGTAGACATTCGCCGCGCCCAACCCTTCCAAACCAACCGGCGCTACCTACGGGATCGTTCCGTCGAAGCACTTGGCTTGCTTTACGCCATGCACTGGCCATTCCGCCAAGTAGAAACCGCTCGCGGGGTGCGCAAGTCTCCTTTCTTTGATCGACTCAACGCCTTAGGTGCTTGCCACGGTGAAGCCGGTGGATGGGAGCGCCCCAACTGGTTTGCTCCGGCCGGGGTTGAACCCGAATACCAATACACCTACGGGCGACAAAACTGGTTCGAACATTCAGCAGCCGAACACCGAGCCTGTCGAGAAGGCGCCGCCCTGTTCGACCAAACCTCACTGGCCAAACTGTTGGTCCAAGGGCCCGATGCCGCCCGCCTGCTTAACCATCTTTCCTCAGCCGACATAGATGTTGAACCCGGCACCTCGGTGTACACCACCTGGTTAAACGAAAAAGGCGGCATCGAAGCCGATCTCACCGTTAACCGGTTAAGCGACGACAAGTTCCTGGTAGTCACCGCTTTTTCTACCCAAGGAAAAGACGCCGACTGGATAACCCGGCACGCCGGCCCAGATGCCCGAGTCACCGTCACCGACGTCACCTCAGCCTGGTCGGTTTTGGGAATCTTTGGCCCCCAAGCCCGCAACATCGTGGCCCCCCTCACCGACGCTGACCTCTCCAACGAAGCATTCCCTTTTGGCACCCTGCAAGAAATCGACTTGGGCTACGCCCGAGCCATCGCCGTGCGCCGCACCTACATGGGTGAATTAGGTTGGGAGTTTTACTTACCCACCGAGTTCTCTTTGGGAGCATTTGACCACCTTTGGGAATCTGGCCAACCCAACGGCCTGGTGCTCGCCGGCTACCACGCCATGAACTCACTACGCATGGAAAAGGCCTACCGCCACTGGGGTGACGACATCGCCGACGAAGACACCCCGCTAGAAGCCGGCCTCTCTTGGGGAGTTAACTGGGACAAACCCCACGGCTTCTTAGGACGAGAGGCGTTGCTGGCTCAAAAAGAAACTGGAGTCACCCGGCGCTTAGTGCAGTTTCGTCTAGACGACCCCGAACCATTGCTCTACCACAACGAACCCGTTTACAAAGACGGGGTTCTGGCCGGGCGTATTACCTCCGGTATGTACGGGCACACCGTGGGAGCCGCCCTCGGCATGGCTTACATAAACCACCCCATCGACATGGCACGTTCTGAAGTCATCAACGGGGTATTCGAAATTGAAGTCAACGGGCAACGCATCTCCGCAACTCCGTCTTACCGAGCATTTTACGACCCCGACAGCAACCAGGTAAAGCTTTAAGCCGCAGACTGCGGAGGCCTTAACGTCTTTTCTATAAGTTGCGCCAAGGTTGCTTGTTCTTCTGCGGTAAGCGCACCATAAACCGTTTTTTCGACATCTTGCTGCGCGGTGTAAGCCTCCACAGTGGCCGTGCGACCGGGTGGGGTCAAAGCCAACACAATTGCTCGACCATCTACTTCATGAGGAGTTCGAGTCACCAAATTTTCTCGCTCCAAAGTATTTACGGCACTCGACACTGAGGCCCGTGATAAACCAGAGAGATGCGCCACCCGGTAAGCCTCTAAATCACCACAAACCCACAGAGTAAACAAAATACGAAACCCCGCCCACGTTAACCCTGCCGGGCGATGCACCTCAGACTCCACATGACGCACAAAACGAGTAGCGGCACGAGACAAAGCAAACGACAAACGAAAAAGTTCTAAATCAGCGTGAGGGATTTCAGTCGCTACCCGCTCAACAGCCCGTTCGGTAAACCCTAACGCTTCAGACACTTCAGGATCAGAGCCCATAACTCAGTCGGAGGTTGCGGCGGCCAAACCCTCTTCGTCGCCCAAGTAAGCAGCAATTACTGCGGGGTCTTTCTGCACCACCTCTGGCGTACCTTCAGAGATTTTCTGGCCGAAGTCCAAGACCATAAGGCGGTCGGCTATATCCATGACCAAACCCATGTCGTGCTCAACCAAAATCATTGCGATGCCGAGTTCTTGGCGTATATCCATAATGAAGCGAGCCATGTCTTCGGTTTCTTCAAGGTTCATGCCAGCTACCGGCTCATCAAGCAATAGCAACTCAGGGTCCATGGCCAAAGCGCGGCCTAACTCCACTCGTTTTTGAAAACCGTAGGGCAACAAAGCCACCGGGTGTTTACGCCATTGTTCGATCTCTAAAAAGTCAATAATGTTTTCCACCGCCAAACGGTGCTCCATCTCTTCTTTTTTAGCCGGGCCAAACCACAAGGCGCCCGCCAACCAAGAACGCTCCATACGAATATGGCGGCCCAATAGAAGGTTCTCGATCACCGTCATATGAGGAAACAATTCAATGTTTTGAAAAGTGCGCGCCACCCCTAAAGCAGCGACCGCATCGGGCCGTTGGCCCATAATGCTTTCACCCTTCCAGCGAATATCGCCTTCCTGTGGACGATACACCTGGCTGATGGTGTTGAAAATAGAAGTTTTTCCGGCGCCATTTGGACCAATGATGGCAAACAGCTCGCCGGCGCCGACTTCGAACGACACGTTGGTGATGGCTTTAACGCCTTTGAAAGAAAGGCTGATGTCATCAACCTTGAGCAGCGGTTCACTCATGACAACCACCTTTTACGTCGCTTGTAATGTTTTACATCTCTGAAAGATTTTCGCTCAGAGCCCTCGCCGTGCAAGCCGAGATAAAACTCTCGCACATCTTCGTCGCCTAAAAGTTTGCTGGCTTCGCCATCCATCACTACCTTGCCGGTTTCCATGATGTAACCGTAGTTAGCAATAGAAAGCGCCATGTTGGCGTTTTGTTCAATAAGTAAAATACTGGTTCCCGCTTTGTTAATTTCAACAATGATGTCACGTATTTGAGCCACCAACTTGGGCGCCAAACCTAAAGAAGGTTCGTCAAGAATAAGAAGTTTTGGGTCGGCCATAAGAGCTCGCCCAATAGCCAGCATTTGTTGTTCACCGCCCGAAAGGTACCCTGCGGTGGCTTTATGCCGTTCAGCCAAAATAGGGAACATGGTCATAACTCGGTCATAAGCATCTTTGACCGCTTGCTTATTTTTGTTCGTTATCGAACCAGTTACCAGGTTTTCATCAACGGTAAGTTCGGCAAAAACTCGGCGCCCTTCAAGGACCTGGCTGATACCGCCACGCACAATGGAAGAAGCCTCATTGTCGTGGATTTCTTGGCCATTAAAGGTGACCGAACCTTTGGTGATTTTACCATCTTGAATATCTAAGAGACCAGTGATGGCTCGAGTAGTGGTTGTTTTACCGGCACCGTTACCGCCCAGAAGAGCTACGATTTGACCATCGGGGACCTCAATAGAGAGGCCGCGCAACACGAGGATGACCTCGTTGTAAACCACTTCAAGGTTTGCTATTTCGAGCATTTGGTTCCTGAATTAATAGTGAGTAAGAAAATGGTGTGAGGGGCGGCCAGCGAACTGGCCGCCCCAAAAACCATCAATTATTTATTCTGATTTAAAGCAAGCGCCGTCATAAACATGAGCAGCGGTCACATCCGAAAGGATCGGACCACCATTCATCAATACCGAACCGGTGCTTCCGCCGCCAGCCACGGTGGCTTCAGCATCAAACAGGTCGGCTTGAATGTCAAATATGTAAGACTCACGCACGATGTTTTCATTAGGGGTACCGCTGTAACTTTGATTAGCGGCAAGACCCTGATAATCAATATCAGTGCTGTTGGCGGCTGCAATTACGCCAGCCCGAGTCAAATCGCCGGCGGCAGCAGCTGCCTCGAGGATCTGATGGGTGGCCATAGCGGCAGTCCAACCAGTGGTGTAAACATCTGACAATGGCTTGTCCGGAATGCGTGCTTGCAATTCAGCAACCATGTTTGTCATTCCTTCTGAGTCGCCTGCGTTCCAGGTCAGGTAGTAGCCCGACTGGTAGTAGTAGGCATCCAAGGCAGGAGCCAAGCCGGTAGCCAACAACATGTAGTTGTAGGTTGGCAAGCTTCCTGACCAAACGGCTTCAAAGCCTTGAGCGACAGCCCCACCGAAGACCTCGGCGAAGACCGAAGGGCTCGCAGTGATCCACACGAAGTTGGCACCTGAATCAACCAAACCAGAAATAACTGGTGTTTGGTCGGCTCCGGGAACCACTTGGGCTTCAGCGTCATAGACGATTTCGATGCCCAATGCTTCGGCAGCTATTTTGGCGCCAGCGGCCGCATCTTGACCATATTCACCTGGGTAGGTGAGGATGGCCAATTTGGCGTCGCCTTCAACCACGTTGTTGGCTAAGTAGTCAACAGCGTTAATGGCTTCGTAGCAGTAGTTGGTACCTGACTCAAAGATGTTTTGACCAAAGTCGGGATCTGGCCAACCGGAGTACCAAGACAGTGGGATGATTCCCAAACCGTCACTAACAGCATCTTCAGCAATTGCTGAAGTGTGTGGTGAACCAGTTGACTGAGAAATAAAGACAACACCGTTGTTTTCATCTTTCATGATTTCGTACTTCTCTAAGTGAGTGGGCACGTCGTAGCCGGTGTCTTCAACAAGAAGTTCAACCTGGCGTCCGGCAATACCACCGTTTTCGTTCACCATGTCCCAGTAGGCCTGTTGGGCATCCATAATTTGGATAACCAACGGCGCAAAGACACCACTTAAGTCAGCAAGAGCACCAACACGAATGGTGTCTTCAGTGACCCCATAATCGTAAATGATGTCTGCGGCGGCGACTACGTCGTTTCCGGCTTGTGAACCGGTTGGAGCGTATTCGAAGACAACGTTGGCGGTTGAGCCTTCGTAGTCAGCGGTGTCAACGTTTTGGATAACGGTGATCTTCGAAGAAGAACAGTCACCATAAGCGTCACAAGACAAGTTACCGATCAAACCGTCGTAACCAGAAACACCATTGAGGTGTTCACGTACGCCAGCACGGTCAATAACCAAAGTGTCGCCATCCATGTAAGAAGCGGCATCAATAGCATCCATCAACAATGCCGCAGCATCGTAGGAGTGAGCCCAAAATGGGGCAGCTGGAGCTTCACCGAATTCGGTGTTGTAATCAGCCAACACGTCAGCAGCAGTTTCACCAGTCGACTGGTTGGCGTTAGAGCCATACCGTACGTCAGGACCAGAGAAGTACATGCCTTCAGTTTCCGCAACCGCTAAGAAGTTTGTGTTCAACAAACCATCAGCAGCCATCAAAATAACTCCGCCCATACCGGAAACATCGCCGGCTTGTTGGACAATGAAGTCACCCTCAGGTTGGAAAATAGGGAAAAACAGCATTTCTGGAGCACCAGCAGCGATTTCGGTCAAAACCGGAACCATGTCAGTGTCGCCCTTGTTAACAGCAGTAAAGCCAGTAACCGTGCCGCCACCCGCTTCAAAAGCGTCAGTGAAAGCAGTAGCGAGACCCTCGGTGTAAGGGTCACCATCATGGATAGCAGCAGCCGTAGTCACACCCAAAACATTGAGAGCGAAATCAGCAGCAGCAGCACCCTGGTAAAGATCGTTATGCGCAGTCCGGTAGTAACCAGTCTTGTAGTTCGAACCCGCTGTACCAGCCAAGTCAGAAGTCAAAGAAGGAGACGTGTTCGACCCAGAAATCATCACCAAACCGGCTTCAGAAATCAAAGGAGACGCAGCAGCAGCCGCACCCGAACAAGACGTACCAATAACACCAACAATGTCTTCGTCAGCAACAATGATCGAAGCCGCAGCCTGACCACCATCAGCGGAACAAAGATCATCCATGCCGACACCTAAGTCAACATCGAAACCCTTGATCTGGCCGTAATCCTCTACAGCCATACGAATACCATTTTCGTTGGGAATACCCAAGAAAGCCACATCACCAGAAATAGCGTTCAAAGAACGAATCTGAATAGCTTCCCCATCATCAACACGAACCTCACCCAAAGAACCATCACCCAAATAGGCACCAGTCTCCGGCGCAGCCGTAGTTGTCGGCGCAGCAGTAGTCGCTG